>NZ_JBVHMF010000026.1:118092-127915 GCF_055558595.1 Streptomyces sp. NPDC025721
AAGAAGAGACAAAATACGGAACAACAGCAAACAGAAGGGACCCCCTCCCCCCCCCCCCCCCCCCCCCCCCCCCGCGCCCCCCCCCCCCCCCCCCCCCCCCCCCCCCCCCCCCGCCGCGAGGCGCGACCGGACGGTGCGTCAGGTCGCCGTGCAGGTCAGCACGGGAACGGCGTTCCCGCCGCTGTACGTGCCCTGGAATCCGAAGTGGGTCTCGGCGGACGGCGCGAGGGCGCCGTTGTAGGCGAGACTCGCCGCGGTCACCGCCGCGCCCGACTGGGCGACGGTGGCGTTCCAGGAGTTGGTGACGCGCTGGCTGCCGGGGTAGGTCCACGACACCGTCCACGAACGCGTCGCCGACGTACCGCTGTTGGCCACCGTCACATCGGCGGTGAAGCCGCTCCCCCAGTCGTTGCTCACCGTGTAGCTGGCGGAACAGCCGCTGCCACCACCGCCGTTGGACCCGCTGGAGGTGGTCGCGGTGACCGGCGCCGAGGCGGCGGAGGTGTTGCCCGCCGCGTCGCGCGCCTTGACGGTGTACGTGTACGCCGTCGCGGCGGTCAGCCCCGAGTCGGTGTACGACCGGCCGGCGGTCGTCCCCACCAACGCGCCGCCGCGGTAGACGTCGTACGCCGTCACCCCGACGTTGTCGGTCGCCGCCGACCAGCCCAGGGAGACCGAGGTCGCCGTGGTCCCGGTGACGCCGAGGCCGCCGGGCGCGGTCGGCGCCTGGGTGTCGGAGCCGGTGCCGCCGGAGCCCGCCGCGCTCGCGCTGAAGGAGAAGCCGGTGGTGGCCAGACCCTGGCCGCCCTGCCAGACCTCGAAACCGGCCTCGGCGTCGATGAGGTAGTGCGCCGGGTCGACCGAACCGCGGCCGACCGCGTCGTCGATCAGCGCCTTGACGTCGAGGTTCGAGACCGAGGTCCCGCCGCCCTGCAACACGTAGGAGATGATCTTCCACGAGGTCTGACGGCCGGTCCACACGTCCCAGTTGTGACCCGCGGCGGCCGACGTGCCGCTCTTCCCGCCGAACGGCTGCACCCCGCCACGGCTGTTGAGCCAGATCATGATCTCGGTGCCGTCCGGCTGACCGGCCGTGGTCGGCGTCGAGTTGATCCACAGGTCGTACGCGACGTCGTAGGCGCCGGACGCCGGTTGCACCGTGCTCCA
Organism: Streptomyces sp. NPDC025721; assembly: GCF_055558595.1. Classification (NCBI taxonomy): domain Bacteria; kingdom Bacillati; phylum Actinomycetota; class Actinomycetes; order Kitasatosporales; family Streptomycetaceae; genus Streptomyces; species Streptomyces sp. NPDC025721. Next base: position 119,260 of record NZ_JBVHMF010000026.1, read on the forward strand.
CGAGGAGACCGCGCTGCCCAGCTTGCTGATCTGGATCGGCATACCGCTGTTCGGCGTGCAGTCGCCCCAGTGGCAGCCCTTGAAGAGCGAGGGATACGTGGCGGGCGCGCCGTTCGTCGGCAGGTTGAAGTCGGCCGTCGCCAGCGACCACGCGGTGCCGCTGGAGTACGTGACGCACTGCTGCGCGGTGGAGTTCCACTCGTTGGCCTGGAGCGTGTACTCGCCGCCGGCCACCGGGAGGGTGCCCTGCGGCGCGCAGGTCGAGACGGGGTCGGCGTGCGCGGTCGTCGAGGTGGTCAGCGGCAGCAGCAGCGCCGCGACGGCGGCGAGCACCGCGACCGCCGGGCGCAACCGGCTGAGCCGCCGGAGCGGATGGGGCCGGTTCCGACGGAGCGGACGGGGCAGCCGGGGCCGTGCGAGCGGCCCGGAACGAGGACGGGCGGGATGACGTGTCACTGGTAAGTCCCTTCACCAGTTCGCGGGGGGATGGGTGACGGCTCGGCAGCGCAGGGTGCAATGGGAGCGCTCCCATGCCACCGCGTTCATGAAGCCAGGCCCCTCCCCCGGCGTCAAGGGGCTCCGCATGGCGGAGGGTCCCCGCCGTCAAGGGGTCCGCCTGGCAGAGGGTCCCCGCCGTCCGCGTACCGCGAGACCACACCGTGCGCGCACAGCGAAAGGCCCCGCTCACGCGACGTCGGCGGGGCGGGGCGGTTCGGGGTCGGTCAGTCCGCGGCTCCGGCCGGGACGGGAGCGCCGCCGAGGTAGCAGCGGATCGCCGTGCCGTCGGGGGCGGCGTGGACGCGGACGAGGTCCGCGATGTGATTGACCATCAGCAGACCGCGACCGCCCGGACGGCCGTTCGGAGGCAGGCGGCGGCCCGCCATCGGGTCGCTGAGCCTGCCGCCGTCGCGGACCTCGCAGACCACCTGGTCGTTCTCGGTCCACAGCCGGATCGTGCCGGAACCGCCGCCGTGCAGAACGCTGTTGGTGATGAGTTCGGAGACCGCGAGGGCCAGGTCGTCCAGCCGGGCGCCGGTCAGGCCGAAGCCGCCCGCCAGCCGGACGGCGAAGCGCCGCGCGTCGCGCAGGCGTTGGTCGTCGAAGGCGAAGGACGCGGCGTCCCGCGGCTCGGGCAGCGGGGTGTTGCCGGAGGCGACGGCGTGGTCCGGCGCGTAGCGGTCGCTGGGCCGCTCACGGCCCGCCTCGATCACCACCGGATGGGTGGCGTGCGCGTCGTCCAGGACGTCGGGGGCGAGCCCGGCCGCGTCGTACGGACACAGGATCGTCACCTGCCGCCCGGCGAAGGCGGTGTTGATCAGCGCCTCGTGCTGGACGCAGGCCGGGTACTCCAGCGCGGTGCGCCCCGGCCAGATCGGCTCGCCGATGATCCGGACCGGACCCGGCGGCTGCGCGTCGCAGAAGGCGCGGAGCACGGCCGGAATGATGCGCCCGGGGTTGCGCCCGACCCTGGTCATGTCGATGAAGCGCACGGCGCCCGCGTCGGACCCGAGGGCGGTACGCAGCAGGCCGAGTCCGACGGGCGGCGCCGCGACGGCGACCGGTTCGCCCGCGGCGAGGCCGTCCCGTACGAAGGGGACGGTGCCCTCCAGATACTCGCGCGCGCCGCGGTAGAACAGAGCGGGATGGGAGAAGTTCCGGGCAGGACTGATCACGGCGCCACCGTTCGCGACATCGCACGGCAGCGTCCCGGTGGCGTTTCCCACGCCTCTCGCGTCGGCCTCGGCGCCCCCTGACGCCGGCCGACCGCGATGTCCACCCTGAATGCCCCCTTCGGACACCTGCGGTTTTTTCGGACACCCCTTGACAGCAGTTTCGGACAACAGTGCTGTCACCGCCAGTATGCTCCTCGCCCGACGATCATCAACGCCGGGAGCCGCCTGGCCGCCGTCCGCGCCCGCAGCGGGGGCCGCTCCCCCGGAGAACCGACCGGTCCCGCGCCGCTCCGCGCCGGTCCCGCGCCGCTCCGCACCGGTCCTACGCCACTCCGCGTGGCCGGAACTGGACGCTGATCCGCCCGCCCACCGCTCCCCGCGTCTTCGGCACCGCGTGATCCCAGGTCCGCTGACAGGAGCCGCCCATCACGATCAGGTCGCCGTGGCCCAGCGGCTGCCGGACGGTGCTCCCGGCGCCCCCGCCGCCGCGCGGCCTGAGCAGCAGCGGGCGCGGCTCCCCCAGGGACACGATGGCGACCATCGTGTCGTGGGTGCCGCCGCGCCCGAAGCGGTCGCCGTGCCAGGCCACGCTGTCCCGGCCGTCGCGGTAGAAGCACAGTCCGGCGCTGACGAAGGGCTCGCCCAGTTCGGCCGCGTAGTGCGCGCTGAGCCGCGCGCGGGCGTCGGTGAGCACGTCGGCGGGCAGCGGGTCGCCCTCGCGGTAGTGGGCGAGGAGGCGGGGTACGGCCACCACGTTGTCGTACATCCGGCGCCGCTCCTCGCGCCAGGGGACCTCCGCGGCCAGTTCCGCGTAGAGGTCGTCGGCGCCGCTCAGCCATCCGGGGAGCGTGTCGATCCAGGCGCCCTGTCCGAGGTGGGTGCGGCGGGCTCCCTCCAGGTCACCGAGGCCCGGAGCGCCGCCGCCGAAGATGGACGCCTGCTGAGGGGACGGGGGGCTCATACCCCGAGCCTACCTCGACCGTCGTACACCTGTTCTATTGTATGCGGTGTGCCGAACGTGTGCCGAACGCGTGTGCCCGCTGTCCGCCGGGCACACATCGGGCATGCGGCGGGCACACGTCCGGCACACGCCGGGCGTTCCCGCCCGGTTCGCCGCAGGATGGAGAACATGCTGTTCGCCGAGGTCGCCCGTGTCTCGTACGAGGTCGCGCACACATCAGCGCGGACCCGCAAGACGGCGCTGCTGGCCGAGTTCTTCCGGGCCATGGAGCCCGAGGACGTGCCGGTCGCCATCGCGTATCTGGCCGGACGCCTGCCGCAGGGGCGGCTCGGTGTCGGCTGGGCGGCGCTGCGGGACCGCGCCGAGCCCGCCGCGGAGCCGACGCTGACCGTACGGGCGGTGGACGAGGCGCTGACGGCCGTCGGCGCGGTCGCGGGCGCCGGGGCGCAGGGCCGGCGGCGGGACCTGCTCCAGGGCCTGCTGGGCGCGGCGACCGAGCGGGAGCAGGAGTTCCTGGTCGGGCTGCTCACCGGCGAGGTCAGGCAGGGCGCGCTGGACGCCGCGGCGGCGGAGGGCCTGGCCGCCGCGACCGGCGCGCCTGCCGCCGGCGTACGCCGCGCGGTGATGCTCGCGGGCGCCCTCGAACCGGTCGCGCGGGCCCTGCTGGCGCGCGGCCCCGACGCGCTCACCGAATTCGCCCTCGCGGTCGGCCGGCCGCTGCTGCCGATGCTGGCGTCCTCCGCCAAATCGGTCGCCGCGGCGGTCGCCAAGGCGGGGCCCTGCGCGATCGAGGAGAAGATCGACGGCATCCGTGTCCAGGTGCACCGCGACGGCGAGTCGGTCCGGATCTTCACCCGCACGCTGGACGACATCACCGAGCGCCTGCCGGAGGTCGTCGCGGCCGTCCGCGCGCTGGGCGCGGAGCGTTTGGTCCTGGACGGCGAGGTGCTGGCGCTCGGCCCGGACGGGCGGCCCCGGCCGTTCCAGGAGACCGCGGGCCGTGTCGGCTCCCGCGTCGACGTGTCGGCGGCGGCCCGCGCCCTGCCGCTGACGGCGGTCTTCTTCGACGTACTCGCCGTCGGCGACGGGGACGCCACCGAGGACCTGCTCGACCGCGGCTACGACGAGCGGCACGCGGTGCTGGCCGGGCTCCTCCCCGAGGAGCTGCGGGTCCGGCGGACCGTCGTGTCGGACCCGGCGGACGAGGCGGAGCTGCGGGCCGCCGAGGACTTCTGGCGGGCCACGCTGGACCGCGGGCACGAGGGCGTGATGGTCAAGGCCGCCGACAGCGGCTACGCGGCCGGTCGGCGCGGCGCGTCCTGGATCAAGGTCAAGCCGGTGCACACCCTCGACCTGGTGGTGCTGGCCGTCGAGTGGGGCCACGGCCGCCGCACGGGAAAGCTCTCCAACCTCCATCTGGGCGCGCGCGACGGCGACGGCTTCGCCATGCTCGGCAAGACCTTCAAGGGCCTGACGGACGCGCTGCTCGACTGGCAGACCGAGCGGCTGCTCGCCCTGGCGGTCGGCCCCACCGACGGATACGTGGTCACCGTGCGCCCCGAACTGGTCGTCGAGATCGCCTACGCCGGCCTCCAGACCTCGACCCGCTACCCGGCGGGCGTCACCCTGCGCTTCGCCCGCGTCGTGCGCTACCGCGAGGACAAGACGGCGGCCGAGGCCGACACGCTGGAGGCGGTACGGGCGGCGCACGGCGGGACGTGACGCGGACGGACGGCGTACGGCCGGACGTGCCGCGGACCGCCGGGCGGCGCGCGCCCTCCCGGTCAGGCAACGCCCCGTCCCGGGCAGTCGGTCACGCGGTCACGCGGCGCCGTGGTTCTCCAGCCGGAAGCGCGCCTCCTGCTCCTGGTCGCCCGCCGCGGTGCCGACCACCCGGACGGTGAACGCCTCGGCCAGGCTCTCCCGCAGCCGGTCCACCGCGCGGTAGCCGCCCTGGGCCGTGACCGTCAGCGACTCGCCGAGCCGTGCGGGTCCCGGCACCCCGAGGGTGCGGGACACGTCGAAGGTGGCACTCCAGACCATCGGCCGCCCGTCCGCGGAGTCCTGCGGGATGTCGTCGGGCTCTCGGTCCGAGGCGAAGCTGGTGTTCAGAGCGTCGAGAACGGTTTGCGCGTCCTCCTTCGCGCAACCGTCGAAGGTGACCGCTACCTGGGCTGACTCGTCTTGCGCCGTACTCACGGGGATTCCTTTCGGAGGAGGATGGTGGCGCGCGCACCCGATTTGCGCCACGGTCAGCACTTTTCCGCTGCGGGGCGGGCAAAACCCACGACTCCCGCGAATGGCGGCGTCCGCCACAATCAGAGGATGCCCCGACGTCAGAACCGCCGCCCGGCGGCCACCCGGCTCTCCCCTACGGCTCCCTGCCCGTGCGGACGGCCCGCCGCGTACGACGACTGCTGCGGCGCCCTGCACCAGGGACGGTCCGCCGCCACGACCGCGGAGCAGCTCATGCGGTCGCGGTACGCCGCCTTCGCCGTACGCGACGCCGCCTATCTGCTGCGTACGTGGCACTCCGGCACCCGGCCGCCGGGCCTGCGCTTCGACGGGGACGTGCGGTGGACCGGCCTCGACATCCTCGGTTCGACCGGCGGCACCGCCTTCCACACCGAGGGCACCGTCGAATTCCGCGCCCGCTTCCTGGCCGACGGCCAACCGGGTGACCAGTACGAGAACAGCCGCTTCGGCCGCGAGGACGGTGCGTGGGTGTACGTCGACGCGCTGCCCGAGCGCAGCGGATGACGGCCCTCGACCCGGCCGTACGCGCGGCCCTGGCGCGCGACCTGCTGGACGCGCTGGCCGCGTACTGCCCCGGCTCCCGGACCCGGCTGCGCGGCTCGCTGGCCTCGGGCACCGCCGACGCCTACAGCGACATCGACCTCGAATGGACCGTGCCGGGCGACCGCTTCGCCCACTGCGTCGACACCGCCGCCGTGGCGTTGGGGCGCGTCCGGCCGCTGGCCTCGCTCCGCGTCGACCCGGAGTCGGCCGCCGCCGTGGGCGAGCGGCTGCTCTTCGCCGCCTTCCGCGGTCTTCCGCTCTTCTGGCGCCTGGACCTGTCCGTCCGCGCGGAGCCGGCCGGGTCGGCCACCGTGCCCGCGGCGCCCGCCACCGCCTGGTCCCCGGCCGCCAGCGCCCTGGCCAACGCCGTGGCCACCGTCAAGATGCTGCGCCGCGGCCGTCCCGATGCCGCCCGCGGCCTGCTCACCCGCGGCCTCGCGCGCGTCGGCGCGCCCGACCACCTCACCGACGGCGCCCTCGCCGACGTCCTGCGGCTGACGGCCGCCGCCGTCGCGTACGACCCGTCGCAGGCCGGTCTGGCCGCCGCCGTGTCGGCGCTCGCCGAGGAGCGGCTACGCCCCTGAAGGCGGCTCCTAGGCCACCGGGCGGCGGGCGTCGTAGGCGACGAAGCCGCGCTGGAAGAGGCCGATCAGCGCGATGGCCGAGATGCACGCCAGGCCGCCGCCGACGACGGCGACGGTGGGCGTGAACAGGTCGGAGACGGAACCCGCGAGGAAGTCGCCGAGGCGGGGGCCGCCGACCACCACGACGAGGAAGACGCCCTGGAGGCGCCCGCGCATGTCGTCGGGGGCGGCGGATTGCAGCATGGTGTTGCGGAAGACCATCGAGACGGTGTCGGCGCAGCCCGCGAAGGCCAGGAAGAGCAGGCCCAGCCAGAGGGTGCGGGTGAGGCCGAAGACGGCGACGGCCGCGCCCCAGGAGCCGACGGCGAGCAGCACGGCGAAGCCCTGGCGGTGGACCCGGCCGAGCCAGCCGGAGAAGACGCTGCCGAGGAGCGCGCCGACGGCGGGGGCCGCGGCGAGCAGGCCGACGGTGCGGGTGTCGCCGCCGAACCAGAGCCCGGCGACGGCGGGGAACAGCACGCGGGGCTGGGCCAGCACCATGGCGGCGAGGTCGGAGACGAAGGTGGTGCGCAGATTGGGCCGGGCGGCGAGGTAGCGCAGGCCCTCGATGACCGACGGGCGGCGACGGGCCGCGCCGTCCCCTTCGCCGGGGAGCATCGCGGGCAGCCGCCACATCGCGTAGAGGGAGGCGCTGAAGGCGGCGACGTCGACGGTGTACGCGGCCTGGTAGCCCCAGGCGCCGACGAGGACGGCGCCGAGCATGGGTCCTGCCATCTGGCCGACCCCGCCCGCGAGCGAGGCCAGCGCGTTGGCGGCGGGCAGCCGCTCGGGCGGCAGCAGGCGCGGGATCATCGAGGAGCGGGCGGGCGAGTTCATCGCGAAGCAGACCGCCTGGAGCGCGACGACGGCGTAGAGCAGTGCCACGGACCTGAGATGGCCGAAAGCCGCCGCGGCCAGCACGCCGGAGCAGACGGTGGAGCCGGCGGCCGTGATCAGGCCGAGCTTGCGCCGGTCGACCGCGTCGGCGACGGCGCCGCCGTACAGGCCGAAGACGATCAGCGGGACGAGCGAGAAGAGGCCGACCAGGCCGACGTAGAAGCTGGAGCCGGTGATCGCGTAGACCTGGAGCGAGACGGCCATCGCGGTCATCTGCTGGCCGATGTACGACACGGTGTTGCCGAACCACAGGCGGCGGAAGTCCGGGTGCTCGCGCAGCGGGCTCACATCGGCCAGCAGCCGGCGGCGGGGCTTGACCGGCGGCGCGGATATCTCCGGCTTTCCGGATATTTCAGGCGCGCGTGACCCGGATGGCGCAGGCCCCTCGTCTCGGTCCTCTTCGCTGTTGAGCACGAGGAACCGTAGCAACCATGCGCCGCACGGCAGCGGCCAGGGCCGGTTTCGCACGCGCGCACGGCACTTCGCCACTGTGCGTAGCGCGCCGGAAACCGGCTGGTGACGGAGGACGGGCAGGCTTACGCTGTGCGGGACGAACCGGTCTCAGGGGATGTACCGAACCCCGGGGCCCGTCCCGGAACGAGTCGCCCACCTCGGCCGCGCTCCGGTCCTCCCCTTCGCCCCCGGGCGTGGGGGGCCCAAGGCGCCACCGCGTCCGTACCGCCCGAAGAGCCATCCCACCGGGCGCCGGGCGCGGTCGGACGGCCGCGTCGGGTGTCGCCGGTCCACGCGACGCAAAGGAGTGCGCGGTGTCACCTGATCAACTGAAGCGCAATGAGTCGGCCGAACGAGGCGGCGACGGTGCCTCGCTCCTGGCCGAGGAACGCCCCCTGGACACCTGGTCCCGGTGCGCGCCGATCCGCCTCGCCGGTTACGAGGACGATCTGACGGAGACCCACATCCTGCGCGGCATCGACTAGAAGGCCACCCGGACGACACCGCGTCCGACAAGCAGTCAGCTGTCGACCTGTCACCGCGTCATGTCGTGGCGACAGGTCGACTCGTCGGTACGTCGGTACGTCGACACCCGGTGTTCGACAACCGGCCGCCCGGCGCCCGCGCGAGCGGCATTCCCTCGGCACGGCGGCGAAGACGAGTCGAACATCACGTTCACCGGCCCCCGTTGTGGACATGAGTGTCATGTACCGTGAAGGGACTACTACTTCGCACCCCTCGACCCCTATCCGGGGCCTGCGCAAAGACGCGACGAAGAAGAGGGTGCGGCCCGGCAGGCAATTTTTTTCGCCGCTCTCACGCATGGAACAGCGTGGGCCGGGCAGGCGCGTCCCGACTTCGCCGACATCGAGGAGTACGACGATGCTGATGGCCCACCCGACCGTCCTTCGGAACCTGGTGGAACGCTACGAGACGCTGACCGCTGAGGTCGAGACGGCGAAGTCCGTCGACCCGCGCGTGCGGCAGCAGCTCCAGGACACGGCGTACACGCTGTGCGTGTCGACCGGCACCCGGGAGATCGCCCCGGCGCTGGCCGCCGCCCGCGTGCACATGGAGCGCCACCTGTTCATGGACGAGGACGACGAGACCGAGGACGCTTCGGCGGCCTGAAGCCGGACCCCACGACAGACGTCACAGCGGGGGGGGGGGGGGGGGGGGGGGGGGGGGGGGGGGGGGGGGGGGGGGGGGGGGGGGGGGGGGGGGGGGGGGGGGGGGGGGGGGGGGGGGGG
>NZ_JBVHMF010000027.1:0-8262 GCF_055558595.1 Streptomyces sp. NPDC025721
AACGCCGCGGCTTCCGCTCCTGGGGGGGGGTCTCCCTCCCTCCCCCGGCCCCCCCCCCCCGCCCCACCAGAAAAGGAAGGCGGGGCCCCCCCGGGGGGGGGCCCCCCCCGCCTTCACGTGTGCCCGGCGTACGCGGTGCGCTCAGCGCGCCTTCAGCGGGTGCCCGCTGGAGGTGTCCACGACCGTACGGCCGCCGAGCGGCTTGTCCAGCCTCACCTTCTCGGTGAACTCCTTGGCGAGCGTGACGCACGTGCCGCCCTTGTCGGCCGCGGTCACCGTCACCCGCACCTCGTCCGCCGACTCCGCGGCCTTCGCGCTGTACGTGCTGCACACCCCGCCGTAGAAGGTCAGCGACAGCGTGCCGCCGTCCGCGTGGTACGTGCTCAGACCGACCGTGTGGTGCCGCTGGGCGGGCCCGCTCGGCTGCTCCGGCACGCCGGAGGGCGGCACGGCGGTACCGGGCGCGTCACGCTGGATGTACGCCGGGTCCACCGCGGGCTGCGCCTCCACGCTCGACCGGCTCACACCGGGCTGCGCGACCTCGAAGAGCCAGGACGGCACCAGCACCTGGGCGCCGGACACGTAGTCCAGCGACAGGCCGAACTCGGCGCCGCGCACGTCCATCGGATGGCCGTTGCCCGGCACGCACGGCAGCGTGTGGGGGAGCGTCCTGTCCTCGCCGGGCGTGGTCGGCAGGGCGCTCGGCTTCGGCGCGGGCGCCGACTTCGCCGGACAGGCGGCGATCCCGAGATCGGGGTGCATCACCTGCGCCCCGTTGAGGTCCTTCAGCGCCTGCGCGGCGCTCACCACCGGATAGCTGTCGCCCTTGTCGAGCGCCGAGAGGCGGCCGTGCGCCAGCGTGATCAGCCCGTCGGAGCCGACGTCGAGGCCGGTGCTCCAGTTGTGCGTGGGCAGGCCGTCCACGACCGGGTCGGCCGTCACCGCGCGGAGCGCGCCCGCCGTCTCGTGCGCGTCGACCGTGGCGCCCGACAGGCCCAGACCGGCCAGTACGGGCGCGGCCACCGCCTTCGCGCGCTGCTCGGACACCGGCGGCTCGGGCGTCGGCGCCTGCGTCGAGGTCGTACCGCTCGCGGGAGCGGAGGACACCGGTCCGTTCGTGCCGGGACTGCCGGGACTGCCGGCGTAGCTCGAACCGCTGGAGCCGGTGCCGGTGCCGGTGTCCGTCCCCGGGCCGCTCTTCTCCGGGCCGCCGGGGTTCACCGGCCGCGGGGGATAGGCAGGTTCCGCCGGGTTGACGGTGGTCGCGCCGTACCGGCTGTACGACCAGGTGCCCGGCGCGGCCTTGGTGACCAGCAGCGTCGGCCCCGCGCCGTCGCCCGGCCCCACCCGCCACGAGTCGCCCTGCGCGGTGGCCGGGCCGCTCATCCCGAGCAGCTTCGCCAGCCGTTCCGCGTCGGCCGCGACGACCGGACCCTCCCCGCGGTAGACCGCGGCGGAGTCGGGGCCCTTGGGCAGCGAGCCGGTCAGCGTGTACGTGCCGCCGCTCGCCGGACCGCTGCTCGTCCCGTCGTCCGCGCCGCCGCCGTCCGCGCTGCCCGAGCCTTCGCCGGGGGCGTCGTTCAGCCGCAGCGGGGCCGGCCCGGCCTTCGGGTGACCGCCCTCGTTCGCGGTCGCCGCCCAGTACGCCCCGCCGCCACCGGCCAGCAGGACGGCGGCGGCCACCGCCGCCACCAACAGCCGTGGCCGGGGCGCGGACCGCTCGGGGCGGGGCTCTTCCGTCGTCGGGTCCGCGTTGTCGTCGTCGCGTTCGGTGCTCACCGCGTGCTCCTTCGGCTCCGTACGTCAGATGCGGATCTGACGCGGCGGGCCGGATTCCGGTTCCGCCGGGCCCGTTGCGCCGTCCGGGGGAACGGCGACGCGGGCCCCGCCGAAGGGGCCGTTCGTGATACGCCGGACAGGCCCTAGTCGCCGAACTCGGCCATACCGCGCACCACGTGCGCGGACGCGGGCGGGACGACGATGCCGTGCAGGCTGGCGGGGGCGACCACGGCCTGGGCCTTGGCGGCCGGGGTGTGCCAGTGCGCGGCCATCCGGCGGCAGTCGCCGAGCAACTGGTCGAGCGACTCGGGCTCGGCGAGCGGGAACGACGCGGACACCGGAGGCGTGGCCGAAAGGGCGGAAGCGGAGGACGGCACGGGTGCGGCGGGGGTAGACCTCATACCTCGACCCTAGGCACGGGCGGACCATCGAGAAAGCCCTACTATCGGGTAGTTTCGCCGTGTCCGACTGCTACGGCGCACCCGGTAGCGTGGGACGCCTGCTCTTCTCGTCGATCCCCCGCAGGAGCCTGCCGCCGTGCGTATCGCCGTAACCGGATCCATCGCCACTGATCATCTGATGACCTTCCCCGGCCGTTTCGCCGATCAGCTCGTCGCCGACCAGCTCCACACGGTCTCGCTGTCCTTCCTCGTGGACGGTCTCGACGTGCGGCGCGGCGGGGTCGCCGCCAACATCTGCTTCGGCATGGGCCAGCTCGGCACCTCGCCGATCCTGGTCGGCGCGGCGGGCAACGACTTCGCCGAGTACCGCGCCTGGCTCCAGCGGCACGGCGTGGACACCTCGTCCGTACGGATCTCCGAGGTGCTGCACACCGCCCGCTTCATCTGCACCACCGACGCCGACCACAACCAGATCGGCTCCTTCTACACCGGCGCCATGAGCGAGGCCCGGCTGATCGAGCTCCAGGCCGTCGCCGACCGCGTCGGCGGCCTCGACCTGGTCTCGATCGGCGCCGACGACCCCGAGGCGATGATCCGGCACACCGAGGAGTGCAGGACCCGCGGCATCCCCTTCGCCGCCGACTTCTCCCAGCAGATCGCGCGGATGGACGGCGACGACATCCGCGTCCTGCTCGAAGGCGCCGCGTACCTCTTCAGCAACGAGTACGAGAAGGGCCTCATCGAGGCCAAGACCGGCTGGAGCGACGAGGAGATCCTGGACCGGGTCGGCACCCGCGTCACCACCCTCGGCTCCCACGGCGTCCGGATCGACCGCAAGGGCGAGGAGCCCGTCCAGGTCGGCTGCGCCGAGGAGCAGACCAAGGCCGACCCCACCGGAGTCGGCGACGGCTTCCGGGCCGGCTTCCTGTCCGGGCTCGCCTGGGGCGTCAGCCTCGAACGCGCCGCGCAGGTCGGCTGCATGCTGGCGACCCTCGTCATCGAGACCGTCGGCACCCAGGAGTACGAGCTGCGCCGCGGCCACTTCATGCAGCGCTTCAGCAAGGCGTACGGCGACACCGCCGCCGAAGAGGTCCGCACGCACCTCGGCGCGCGCTGAACGCTCCCGGATGAGCGCCCGTCAGGCCCTGCGCCGCACCGTGTACGCGGTGCCGCGCTCCGCCGGGCGCTCCCCCAGATAGTCGTGGGCCCGCATCTCGCACCACGCGGGGATGTCGAGCCGGGCGGCCTCGTCGTCGGACAGCACGGTGACGAGGCCGCCGACCGGCACGTCGTCGATGACCCGCGCGAGGTCGATGACCGGGATCGGGCAGAGCTTGCCGAGCGAGTCCACGACCAGAGCGGACTCCCGCGGCTCCCGCCCGCCCTGTCGGCCGGGCCCGGCCGACGCGGCCGACGGCGCGCCCAGCGCCGAGCGGACCTCGGCCACGACCCCCGGCAGCACCGCGAGGAAGCGCTCGACGTCCTCCGCGGCGGCCCCCGGCGGCAGCGACACCCGTACGTTCCCCTCGGACAGCACACCCATCGCCTTGAGCACATGGCTGGGCGTCAACGTGCTCGACGTGCACGACGATCCGGACGACACCGAGAAACCGGCCCGGTCGAGACCGGTCAACAGCGCCTCGCCGTCGACGTACAGGCAGGAGAAGGTGACCAGGTGCGGCAGCCGCAGCGTGCCGTGGCCGACCACCTCCACGTCCGGCACGACCCGCGGCACGCGCGACCTGATCAGGTCCACCAACGCCGTCAGCCGGACGGCCTCCCGGGCCGCCTCCTCGCGCACCGCCCGCAGCGACGCGGCGGCGGCGACGATCGCGGGCAGGTTCTCGAAGCCGGGCGCGCGCCCCGACTCCCGTTCGTCCGCGGGCCCCTGAGGCGCGAAGCGGGTGCCCTTGCGGACCACGAGCAGCCCGACCCCGGACGGCCCGCCCCACTTGTGCGCGCTCGCCGTCAGCAGCGACCACTCGCCCTCGACCCGCCCCCAGCCCAGCGACTGCGCCGCGTCCACCAGGAGCGGCACCCCGGCCGCCCGGCACAGCGCCGCCGCCTCCGCGACCGGCTGCACCGTACCCACCTCGTGGTTGGCGGACTGGAGGCAGGCCAGCGCGGTGTCCGCGCGCAGCGCCGCCGCGAAGTCCGCGGCGGCCACCCGCCCCGACCGGTCGACGCCCACCGTCACCCGTTCGTACGCCTCCGCCGCGTGCAGCACCGACGAGTGCTCGACGGCCGAGACCACCACCTGACGGCCCGTCCGACGGCGGCCCGCCATGGCGCCGGACACACCCGTGTGCACCGCGCGTGTCCCCGAAGGAGTGAAGACCAGTTCGTCGGGGCGGCAGCCGACCGCGTCCGCCGCGGCCTCGCGGGCCGCGTCGAGCAGCAGCCGCGCCCGGCGCCCCTCGCGGTACAGCCGCGCGGGGTCGGCCCACCCCTCGTCGAGGGCGGCGAGCAGCGCCTGCCGGGCGACTGGGTGCAGCGGAGCGGCCGAAGCCGTATCGAAATAGGACACCTCAGCACGCTACAACCCGCCCGCGCCGACCGGCCGGGCGCACTGTCAGAAGGCCCCCGGAGTGCGGGATTCCATCCCTTCGGGGTGTGCCCCGGCGCGTTGTACCCCCTCCCCGCGTGACCTCAAATAGCGTCCAGTAGGGTTTGGTCCGCATAAACATCCACACCTAATTGCCCGTGCACGGACCGACCGACCAGCAGGCGGCCGGGCACCCGGACGCTCGGGCGAGACTCTCGGGAAGGCGCTACGTGAGTCCCAACGGCTCCGACCTCCCCCACGGCCAGAACGGCGTGGGAGGTACCCCCTCGTCGCGGCGCCCGGTGCGGCGATGGCTGCCGCGGGCGCTGGCCGCGGGCCTGGTCCTTGCGACCGCCACTGGTTGCTCGTACAAGGACTATCCCCGCCTCGGCATGCCCAGTCCTGCCACGGAACAGGCACCCCGGATCCTCGCGCTCTGGCAGGGCTCCTGGGCCGCCGCGCTGGTGACCGGCTGCCTTGTCTGGGGCCTGATCCTGTGGAGCGTGATCTTCCACCGGCGCAGCCGGACCAAGGTCGAGGTCCCCGCGCAGACGCGCTACAACATGCCCCTTGAGGCCCTGTACACGATCGTCCCGATCATCGTCATCGCGGTGCTGTTCTACTTCACCGCCCGTGACGAGTCGAAGATCCTGGACACCTCCAAGAAGCCGCAGCACGTGATCAACGTGGTCGGCTTCCAATGGAGCTGGGGCTTCAACTACGTCGAGGACGTGGACGGCAACCCGGCGACCCCCACGGGCGTGCCGAAGGAACTGTCCGAGATCCCCGCGAACAAGCTGCTGCTGCCCCCCGGCGCCGAGGGCGTCTACGACGTGGGCACGCCGGCCAGCAGGAACCCGGACACCGGCAACCCCGGTCCGACGCTCTGGCTCCCCAAGGGAGAGAGCGTGCGGTTCGTCCTCACCTCGCGTGATGTCATCCACTCCTTCTGGATCGTTCCGTTCCTGATGAAGATGGACGTCATCCCCGGCCACACCAACGTCTTCGAGGTGACTCCGAGCAAGGAGGGCACCTTCCTTGGCAAGTGCGCCGAGCTTTGCGGTGTGGACCACTCCCGGATGCTCTTCAACGTGAAGGTCGTTTCGCCCGAGGAGTACAAGCAGCACCTCAAGGACCTGGCGGCGAAGGGCCAGACCGGGTACATCCCGGCGGGCATCGCCACCACGGGCAACGCGAAGAACTCGGAGCCCAAGACCACATGAGCATTCTGAACGAACCGCAGGGCGCCGCCGCGGCGGACGACTCCTACGCGGACGAGATCCCGGCACGTCGGCGCAAGCCCGGCTCGGTCATCGTCACGTGGATGAGCACCACGGACCACAAGACGATCGGCTCGATGTACCTCATCACGTCGTTCGCCTTCTTCCTCATCGGCGGCGTGCTCGCGCTGCTGATGCGCGCGGAGCTGGCCCGGCCGGGCAACCAGTACCTGTCGAACGAGCAGTTCAACCAGGCGTTCACGATGCACGGCACCGTGATGCTGCTGATGTTCGCGACCCCGCTCTTCGCGGGCTTCGCGAACTGGATCATGCCGCTGCAGATCGGCGCCCCCGACGTCGCGTTCCCGCGGCTGAACATGTTCGCCTACTGGCTCTACCTGTTCGGCTCGCTCATCGCGGTCGGCGGCTTCGTGACCCCGCAGGGCGCGGCCGACTTCGGCTGGTTCGCGTACTCGCCGCTGTCGGACGCGGTCCGCTCGCCGGGCATCGGCGCCGACATGTGGATCATGGGCCTGGCCCTGTCCGGCTTCGGCACCATCCTCGGCGCGGTCAACTTCATCACCACGATCATCTGCATGCGCGCACCCGGTATGACGATGTTCCGCATGCCGATCTTCTGCTGGAACGTGCTGCTGACCGGTGTCCTCGTCCTGCTGGCCTTCCCGGTGCTCGCCGCCGCGCTGCTCGCCCTGGAGGCCGACCGGAAATTCGGGGCGCATGTGTTCGACGCCGCCAACGGCGGCGCGTTGCTCTGGCAACACCTCTTCTGGTTCTTCGGCCATCCAGAGGTGTACATCATCGCGTTGCCCTTCTTCGGCATCATCTCCGAGGTCATCCCGGTCTTCAGCCGCAAGCCGATGTTCGGCTACATCGGCCTGGTGGCCGCGACGATCTCCATCGCCGGTCTGTCCGTGACCGTGTGGGCGCACCACATGTACGTCACCGGCGGGGTGCTGCTGCCGTTCTTCTCGTTCATGACCTTCCTGATCGCGGTGCCGACCGGTGTGAAGTTCTTCAACTGGATCGGCACGATGTGGAAGGGGTCACTGAGTTTCGAGACCCCGATGCTGTGGTCCATCGGCTTCCTGATCACCTTCGCCTTCGGTGGTCTGACCGGTGTCATCCTGGCGGCGCCGCCGCTGGATTTCCACGTCTCGGACTCGTACTTCGTGGTCGCGCACTTCCACTACGTGGTGTTCGGCACCGTCGTGTTCGCGATGTTCGCGGGCTTCCACTTCTGGTGGCCCAAGATGACCGGCAAGATGCTGGACGAGCGGCTCGGCAAGATCACCTTCTGGACGCTGTTCTTCGGCTTCCACGGCACCTTCCTCGTCCAGCACTGGCTGGGCGCCGAGGGCATGCCGCGCCGGTACGCGGACTACCTGGCGGCGGACGGGTTCACCACGCTGAACACCATCTCCACCATCAGCTCGTTCCTGCTCGGTCTGTCGATACTGCCGTTCCTCTACAACGTGTGGAAGACCGCCAAGTACGGCAAGAAGGTCGAAGTCGACGACCCGTGGGGCTACGGCCGTTCGCTGGAGTGGGCCACCTCGTGCCCGCCGCCGCGGCACAACTTCACCACGCTGCCGCGCATCCGCTCCGAATCCCCGGCGTTCGACCTGCACCACCCGGAGATCTCGGCGATCGACTCGCTCGTCAACCGGGGTCCCGACCAGGCGCTCTCGGGCGTCAGTGGCGACCTGCACCACGACCGTAAGGAGTCCGGTCAGTGAGGGTCCAAGGCAAGATGTTCCTCGGCCTGGCCGTCTTCATCCTGGCCTCGGCCATCGTGTACGGCCTGTGGTCCAAGGAGCCCGCGGGCACCACGGCGCTCTTCCTCGCCTTCGCGCTGAGCACGATGATCGGCTTCTACCTCGCGTTCACCGCGCGCAGGGCCGACACCGGCGCGCAGGACCGGGAGGACGCGGAGGTCGCGGACGACGCCGGCGAGCTGGGCTTCTTCAGCCCGCACAGTTGGCAGCCGCTCGCGCTGGCCACCGGCGGCGCGCTGGCGTTCATGGGCATCATCTTCGGCTGGTGGCTGCTGTTCGTCTCGCTGCCGGTGATCCTGATCGGCGTGTACGGCTGGGTGTTCGAGTACTACCGCGGTGAGAACCGCACCCAGTAGCCGGGAAGGGCGGTGACGCGGCCCCCACGGGACCCGCGTCACCCGGGGAACAGAAGTACGGGCGGGGGGGGGGAGAGGAGGAGGGGGGCGGGCGCGGCCGCGTGTGCTTTCCGCATCCCTTTTCTATGTCCCGCCCGCGAGACCAACCCACGTTTGTTCCCCCCG
>NZ_JBVHMF010000027.1:8272-14644 GCF_055558595.1 Streptomyces sp. NPDC025721
CAAACACAACCAAAAGAAAAAACGCCCCCCCCCCCCCCCCCCCCCCCCCCCCCCCCCCCCCCCCCCCGCCCGTTCGCGCGTCCGACCTCTTTTGCACGTATCCACCGAGCGAAATCACCCGGTTGTTCCTAACTTGAGTGCATGAGCCACAATTCTCTACGCCGTAACGCGCTGCGCTGCTCCCTGCTGGTGGCGCCCCTCGCGGTGGGGCTCACCGCTTGTGGCGGCGGCGGCAATCCGCTCGCCGCCACGCCGCACGACGCCGCCGCCAAGGTCGCGTTCGGCTCCGCGGCCGGAGGCAAGGCCGACCCGTCCAAACCACTCCAGGTGACCATCAAGAAAGACGGGAGCCGGATAACCGACGTGACCGCTACGGACGCCGCAGGGCGCTACGTACGCGGCGAACTCGGCTCCGACGGCCTGAGCTGGCACTCCACCGGCGCGCTGGCCGCAGGCGCGCACTACACGGTCCGGGTGAGCACCGAGGACTCCGACGGCCGCCCCGGCCGTAAGACGCTCGGTTTCGACACCACGCCCGCGGACGCGGGACTGCACGTCGCCTTCGGCCCCGACGCGGGTACGTACGGCGTCGGACAGCCGATCACCGCCGAGCTGAGTGTCCCGGTCAAGGACCCGGCGGCCCGCGCCGCCGTCGAGGGCAACCTCAAGGTCAGCTCGACCCCCCAGGCCGCCCCCGGCTCCTGGTACTGGGTCGACGACCGCACCCTGCACTACCGGCCCAGCACGTACTGGCCCGCGGACGCCACGATCGACGTGACCAGCACCCTGAACGGCGTACGCGTCCAGGACGGGCTCTACGGCGGCACCGACAAGTCCCTGGAGCTGCACACCGGCGACCGGGTCGAGGCGCTCACCGACGCGGGCACCCACCAGATGACCTTCAAGCGGAACGGGAAGGTGGTCCGTACGCTCCCCGTCACCACCGGCAAGCCCGGCTTCTCCACCCGCAACGGCGTCAAGGTGGTGCTCGGCAAGGAGCAGTTCGTCCGGATGCAGAGCGAGAGCATCGGCATCGCCGCGGGCAGCTCCGACTCCTACGACCTGCCGGTCTACTGGGCCACCCGGGTGACATGGAGCGGTGAATACGTGCACGCCGCGCCGTGGTCCGAGGGCTCGCAGGGGTACGCCAACGTCAGCCACGGCTGCACCGGCATGAGCATGGACAACGCCCACTGGTTCTTCGACAACGTGCGGCAGGGCGACATCGTGGAGGTCACTCATAGCCTCGGCGACACGATGACGCCGTTCGACAACGGCTTCGGCGACTGGAATCTGAGCTGGGCGCAGTGGAAGAAGGGCAGTGCCCTCGGTGCCGCGGGTCAGTCCGCGGCGACGCAGAACACCGCCACCACCGCCACCGTCTCCAACCCGGCCCGGCTGCGCCCCCAGGCGCTCTGACCGGCCGCCGCGGCGCTCAGTGCGCCGTCGTCGCCACGGCCGTGGTCCTCGGCGCCAGCCTGGCCCGCAGCAGCCCCGCCAGGGACTCGCTGAGGGCGACCGGGTCGACGGGGTGGGCGACCGCCGCGTCGGCCCGGCTCCAGGTCGCCAGCCAGGCGTCCTGGGGACGGCCGATCAGCACCAGCACCGGCGGGCAGCGGAAGATCTCGTCCTTCGCCTGACGGCACACCCCCATGCCGCCGGCGGGGGAGGTCTCACCGTCGAAGACGCAGACGTCGATGCCGCCGCGCTCCAACTCGGTGAGAACCGCGGGCATCGTCGCGCACTCCACGTACTCCACCGGCGGCAGGTCGGCGGCGGGCCTGCGGCCGACGGCGAGCCGGACCTGCTCCCGGGTGTTCGCGTCGTCGCTGTAGACCAGCACCGTGGCGGTCGCCTGCATCGTGGTTCCTCCTCGTGAAGGCGTTCTCAAGTGCGTCGGATGCTACTCCCGCCAGCGCCTTCGCGAGGAGGGTTCGTAGCCCGCGAAGATCGGCGGCCCGGTCGTCCGACGCACCGTCATCCCTCCTTCGGGGGACGGCGGCGCTAGGCCACGCGGGTCTCCTGCGGGCCTTGACACACCGAATGGCACCCCCCGGAGTCAGCGCCAGATAAGCGACCGACATAATGTCGGACGTGGCGACAGCAACAGCAGTAGATACCGGGCACGCGCACCCGTCGGTCAACCGGCCGAACCTCACCAGCGTCGGAACCATCATCTGGCTGAGTTCCGAGCTGATGTTCTTCGCGGCCCTCTTCGCGATGTACTTCACCCTTCGGTCGGTCACGGGTGCCGACTTCTGGAAGGAACACGCCCATGCGTTGAACGTCCCGTTCTCGGCGACGAACACGACGATCCTGGTGCTCTCCTCCTTCACCTGCCAGATGGGCGTCTTCGCCGCTGAGCGCGGCGACGTGAAGAAGCTCCGCTCCTGGTTCATCGTGACCTTCATCATGGGTGCGATCTTCATCGGCGGGCAGATCTTCGAGTACACCGAACTGGTCAAGAAGGACGGCATCTCGCTCAGCTCGGACCCCTACGGCTCGGTGTTCTACCTGACGACCGGGTTCCACGGGTTGCACGTGACGGGCGGACTGATCGCGTTCCTGCTGGTACTCGGGCGGACGTACGCGGCCAAGCGGTTCACCCACCAGCAGGCCACCGCAGCCATCGTCGTGTCCTACTACTGGCACTTCGTCGATGTCGTGTGGATCGGCCTCTTCGCCACGATCTACCTGATCAAGTAGCCGGTCGCACACCGCACACACATTCCAGAAGCATCGACGCAAGAGATCCTGACACCGGGGTAATCCGTGAAAAAGCTCTCCGCACGACGGCGCCACCCGCTGGCGGCGCTTGTCGTCCTACTCTTCGCGCTCGCGGTCACCGGGGGGCTGTACGCCGCGCTCGCGCCGGCGCCGAAGGCGCAGGCCGACGACGCGGCCCAGTCCCTCGCGATCACTGAGGGCAAGAAGCTGTACTCCGTCGGCTGCGCAAGCTGCCACGGCACTTCGGGCCAGGGCAGCTCCGACGGACCGAGCCTGGTCGGCGTCGGCTCCGCCGCCGTCGACTTCCAGGTCGGCACCGGCCGGATGCCCGCGCAGCAGCCCGGCGCGCAGATCCCGAAGAAGAAGGTCATCTACGACCAGGCCGAGATCGACCAGCTCGCCGCGTACATCGCGTCCCTCGGCCCCGGCCCCGCCGTGCCGAGCAAGGACCAGTACAACCCCGCGGGCGCGGACGCCGGCAAGGGCGGGGAGCTGTTCCGCACCAACTGCGCCCAGTGCCACAACTTCGTCGGCAAGGGCGGTGCGCTGACCAACGGCAAGTACGCGCCGACGATCCAGGGCGCCTCGCCCAAGCACATCTACGAGGCCATGCTGACGGGTCCGCAGAGCATGCCGTCCTTCCCGGACAGCACGATGCCGCAGGACACGAAGGCGGACATCATCGCGTACCTCCACGAGGTCAACAGCAGCGAGACGAAGAACCCCGGCGGTCTCTCGCTGGGCAGCATCGGTCCGGTGTCCGAGGGTCTGGTCGCCTGGGTCTTCGGCCTCGGCTTCCTGCTCGTCTGCACCACCTGGATCGCCGCCCGGACGACCAAGGCCAAGAAGTCATGAGCGAGACTGGATCTCACAAAGACGTGTCAGAGAACCTGCCAAGTGAGCACGGCGCTCACGGGAGCGAACCAGCGGTCCCCGACGACCCGTTCGCCAACCCCGGCCATCCCCCCCACGAGTACCGCCGTCAGGACATCGACGAGCGGGCCGAGAAGCACTCCGAGCGGGTCGTGGCGGGGCTGTTCGGCCTGTCGATGCTCGGCACCGTCGCGTTCATCGCCTGCTTCGTGATCTTCCCGGTCGACAAGATCGTCTTCATCTTCCCGTTCGGCAACGTGAGCGCGCTGAACTTCTCGCTCGGCCTCACGCTCGCCGTGGCGCTGCTGGGCATCGGCGCGGGCGCGGTCCACTGGGCCCGCACCCTGATGTCCGACGAGGAGTTCGCCGACGAACGCCACGCGGCGGGCGCGGACGAGGAACTGCGCGAGAACATCGAGCAGCAGTGGGCGCAGGGCGCCCGCGAGAGCGGGTTCGGACGGCGCAAGCTGATCCGCAACACGATGTTCGGCGCCCTGACCCTGGTCCCGCTGGCCGGTGTCGTGATCCTGCGCGACCTCGGCCCGCTGCCGGAGGACAAGCTCCGGCACACCCTGTGGGCCAAGGGCAAGGTGCTGATCAACCAGAACACGAACAAGCCGCTGCGCCCCGAGGACATCGTGGTGGGCTCGCTCACCTTCGCGATGCCCGAAGGGCTGGAGGAGTCCCAGGAGGACTTCCAGGAGCAGATCGCCAAGGCGGCTCTGATGATCGTCCGGATCAAGCCGGACGACATCAAGGACAAGCGCGAGCGTGACTGGGCCCACGAGGGAATCGTGGCCTACTCCAAGATCTGCACACACGTGGGCTGCCCGATCAGCCTCTACGAGCAGCAGACGCACCACGTGCTCTGCCCGTGCCACCAGTCGACGTTCGACCTGTCGGACGGCGCGCGGGTGATCTTCGGCCCGGCGGGGCACCGGCTGCCGCAGCTTCGGATCAGCGTCAATGGTGAGGGCAATCTCGTCGCTCTCGGCGACTTCGATGAGCCCGTCGGTCCGGCATTCTGGGAGCGCGGATGAGTACTACGACGGAAAGCTCGACCCGTCGGGGCAAAAAGCCGGTCGGCCAGCGGGCCGCCGAGTGGACTGACCCCCGGCTCGGTATCTACAAGTTGGCCAAGGCCAACATGCGGAAGATCTTCCCGGACCACTGGTCCTTCATGCTGGGCGAGATCTGCCTCTACAGCTTCGTCATCCTCATCCTCACGGGTGTGTATCTGACGCTGTTCTTCCACCCCAGCATGAACGAGGTCGTCTACCACGGCCCGTACGCGCCGCTCCAGGGCGTGCGGATGTCCGAGGCGTACGCCTCCACCCTGCACATCAGCTTCGAGGTGCGCGGCGGTCTGCTGATCCGGCAGATCCACCACTGGGCCGCGCTGATCTTCATCGCGGCGATGATCGTGCACATGATGCGCGTGTTCTTCACCGGCGGTTTCCGCAAGCCGCGTGAGATCAACTGGCTGTTCGGCTGGACGCTGCTGTTCCTCGGCATGTTCACCGGCTTCACCGGTTACTCGCTCCCGGACGACCTGCTGTCCGGCACCGGCATCCGGTTCGCCGACGGCGCGGTGCTCGCCACCCCGGTGGTCGGCTCGTACCTGTCGTTCTTCCTCTTCGGCGGGGAGTTCCCCGGGCACGACATCGTCAGCCGGTTCTACTCGATCCACATCCTGCTGCTGCCGGGTCTGATGGCCGGTCTGCTGACCGCCCACCTGATCCTGGTCTTCTACCACAAGCACACGCAGTTCCCGGGTGCGGGCAAGACCGAGAAGAACGTCGTCGGCATGCCGCTGCTGCCGATCTACACCGCGAAGGCGGGCGGCTTCTTCTTCCTGGTCTTCGGCGTGATCTCGGCCATCGCCGCGACCGTGTCGATCAACCCGATCTGGTCGATGGGACCGTACCGGCCGGACCAAGTGTCCACCGGCGCCCAGCCGGACTGGTACATGGGCTTCTCCGAGGGCCTGATCCGCGTGATGCCCGGCTGGGAGATCAACGCCTGGGGACACACACTCGTCCTGGGCGTGTTCATCCCGCTGATGGTCTTCCCGGTGGTGCTGGCGGCCATCGCCGTCTACCCGTTCATCGAGGCGTGGGTCACCGGGGACAAGCGCGAACACCACCTGCTGGACCGGCCGCGCAACCGCCCGGTGCGCACCGGCTTCGGTGTGGCCTGGCTGACCGAGTACTTCGTGCTGCTGATCGGTGGCGGCAACGACCTGTGGGCCACGCACTTCCACCTGTCGATCAACTGGATCACCTGGTTCGTCCGCGTCGGCTTCTTCGTCGCGCCGGTCCTGGCCT
Organism: Streptomyces sp. NPDC025721; assembly: GCF_055558595.1. Taxonomy (NCBI): domain Bacteria; kingdom Bacillati; phylum Actinomycetota; class Actinomycetes; order Kitasatosporales; family Streptomycetaceae; genus Streptomyces; species Streptomyces sp. NPDC025721. The sequence goes on from NZ_JBVHMF010000027.1 coordinate 14,200, forward strand.
TCATCATCACCAAGCGGATCTGCCTGGGTCTCCAGCGCCGTGACCGCGACAAGGTGCTGCACGGTCGTGAGACCGGCATCATCAAGCGGCTGCCGCACGGTGAGTACATCGAGGTGCACGAGCCGATCTCGCAGGAGCAGCGGCACATCCTCACCGCGCACGTCCAGCCGGAGCCGATCGACGCGGGCCCCGAGGTGGACGAGAACGGCGTGGAGCGCAAGCTCAACCCGATCGAGAAGGCGCGGGCCAAGCTCTCCCGCGGCTTCTACGGCGAGCACAGCCAGATTCCGAAGCCCACGGCCGAGGAGTACGAGGAGATCACCAGCGGACACGGCCACCACTGAGCCGCCGCCGCTGAGCTGAGCCACCCACGGGCCGGGGGGGGGGGGGGCCCCCCCCGGGGGCCCTCGGATCCCCCCTTCTTTCCCCCCTCTCCCCACCTCTG
>NZ_JBVHMF010000027.1:14652-122848 GCF_055558595.1 Streptomyces sp. NPDC025721
ACACCCCACCCCCCCCCCCCCCCCCCCCCCCCCCCCCCCCCCCCCCCCCCCCCCCCCCCCCTCCCCCCTCCCCCCCCCCCCCCCCCCCCCCCCCCCCCCCCCCCCCCCCTTCGGCGTCCGCCGTCCGCAGTGCGGGCAGGGAGCCGTCGGGCCCCGCGGCGCGGATAGGCTGAGCGCGCAGTTCCCCATCCCACCACCAGGAGCGTGGACCATGAGCGTTGTGACCCCGGCAGGCGGCGAGAGTCCGGCGACGCGGTCCTGGCCGGACGTGCTGACCACGCTGCTGGCAGGGCGGAATCTGGGTGGGGACGACACCGCGTGGGCGATGGACGCGATCATGCGCGGCGAGGCGAGCGACGTGCAGATCGCCGGGTTCGTCGTCGCGCTGCGGGCGAAGGGGGAGACCGTCGAAGAGGTCTCCGGCATGGTGCGGTCGATGTACGCGCACGCGAACACCATCGAGGTGCCCGGCGCGACCGTGGACATCGTCGGCACCGGCGGCGACCGGGCGAAGACCGTCAACATCTCCACCATGTCGGCGATCGTGGTCGCGGGCACCGGCGCGAAGGTCGTCAAGCACGGCAACCGCGCCGCGTCCTCGGCCAGCGGCGCCTCCGACGTCCTGGGAGAGCTCGGCGTCAATCTGCAACTGACGCCGCAGCGGGTCGTGGAGGTCGCGGAGGAGGCGGGCATCACCTTCTGCTTCGCGATCAAATTCCACCCCGCGCTGCGCCACGCGGGCACCGCCCGGAGCCAGTTGGGGGTGGCGACCGTCTTCAACTTCCTCGGCCCGCTGACCAATCCGGCCCGGGTGCGGGCGCAGGCCACCGGGGTCGCGGACCCGCGGATGGCGCCGATCATGGCCGGGGTGCTGGCCGAACGCGGCTCGTCCGCACTGGTGTTCCGCGGTGACGACGGCCTGGACGAGCTGACCACCACCGCCACCTCCCAGGTGTGGGTGGTGCGCGACGGCAAGGTGGAGCAGACCGCCTTCGACCCGCGGGACGTCGGCCTGCCCCTGGTGCCCGTGGAGGCGCTGCGCGGCGCCGACGCGGCCCACAACGCGGACGTCGCCCGGCGGCTGCTCGCGGGCGAGACCGGGCCCGTACGGGACGCCGTGCTGCTCAACTCGGCGGCGGCGCTGGTGGCCCTGCGGCCCGGCAGCGGGCCGTTGGAGGAGCAGATCGCGGCCGGTCTGGTGACGGCGGCCGAGTCGATCGACTCGGGCGCGGCGGCGGCGACGCTGGAGCGGTGGGCGGCGGCGAGCAACGCGTAATCGCCACTGTGGCGGAATTCGGATAGGTCCCCCGGGGACCGAGCACACGACGCTGTCCAATTTCTGGACGGCGTCTTGTGCGTTCGGCGCCTTGTGGCAGAATGCTGTCCAGGTCACGAGTGACAGCGTCAAGGCCCCGGCTCGCTGTCCGGCAACCCTCCGTCCGAGGCGGGGTGCCCCGGGTGATGACCAGGCCGTGAGCAGCGAGGCTCATGGCAAGCCGGACTTGGGGAGTTCTTTCATGAGCAAGCGAATGCGATAGGGCCTGTCGGCCCGGTTCCGCCGTTCCGCCTTTCGTTCGACGTTTCCATCCCGCGCTTCTGTACCGCGAGCCATTCCTTTTCGGCTTCAGACGTGCGGTGATTTCGCCTGCCGTAATCCGGGAGATCGCCATGACTGTGTCCATCGCTGCCACCGACCGTGAGATTTGTACCCCGCTGCCCGTTCTGGGCCGGGACGTCCTCGTGCCGCTCGTGACGGGCGGCGAAGTGACGTACGCCGCGCTCGACTACGCCGCCAGCGCCCCCGCGCTCCAGCGGGTGTGGGACGACGTGGCCGCCTACGCCCCCTACTACGGCAGCGTGCACCGCGGCGCCGGCTACCTCTCGCAGCTCTCCACCGACCTGTTCGAGCAGAGCCGGGTCACGGTCGCGGAATTCCTCGGCTGTCGGGCCGAGGACCAGGTGATCTTCACCCGTTCGACGACCGACTCGCTCAATCTGCTCGCCGCCGTCATCCCGGCGGGCACCCACGTCTTCGTCTTCGAGACCGAGCACCACGCCTCGCTGCTGCCGTGGCGGACGCGGGACGACGCGCGGGTCACCGTCCTGGGCGCGCCGCGGACGCCCGAGCAGGCCGTCGCCGCGCTCGACGTGGCCCTGCACGGCGCCCCCAAGGGGCCCAAGCTGGTCTGCGTCACCGGCGCCTCCAACGTCACCGGTGAGCTGTGGCCGGTGCGGGAGCTGGCCGCCGCCGCGCACCGGCACGGCGCCCGTATCGTCCTGGACGCCGCCCAACTGGCCCCGCACCACCCGGTGGACATCGCCGCGCTCGACGTCGACTGGGTCGCCTTCTCCGGCCACAAGCTGTACGCGCCCTTCGGCTCCGGTGTCCTCGCGGGCCGCGCCGACTGGCTGCGCGAGGCCGAGCCGTACCTCGCGGGCGGCGGCGCCAGCCGCAAGGTCGCGCGGCGCGCGGACGGCGGAGTCGACGTCGAGTGGCACACCACCGCGGCGCGGCACGAGGCCGGGTCGCCGAACGTCATCGGCGTCTACGCCATCGCCGCGGCCTGCAAGGCGCTGACCGAGGCCGGGTTCGACCAACTCGTCACCCGTGAGCAGCGGTTGCTCGCCCGGCTGCGGGAAGGGCTCGCCTCCGTGCCCGAGGTGCGGGTGCTCTCCCTGTTCGGCGAGGACGCGCCCCGGGTCGGCGTGCTCTCCTTCGTCGTCCAGGGCTGGAACAGCTCGCACTTCGCCGCCGCGCTCTCCGCCGAGTACGGGATCGGTGTCCGTGACGGTCTCTTCTGTGCCCACCCGCTGGTGCGTACGCTCCTCGGCGCCGAGGGCGACGACCCGGGCGAGTGCGGCGCTCCCGAGGCCGCGCCCGGCGAGCGCGTCCTCAACGCCATCCGCGTGAGCTTCGGCGCGGGCACCCCCGAGGAGCACGTCGACCGCTTCGTCCACGCCGTCCGCACCCTCGTGCGCGACGGCGCCCAGTGGAACTACCGCACGGAGGACGGCCGCTGCGTGCCGGACCGCGGCTAGCGCCTCTCCGGCGGAACACGAACGGCGTCTTCGGTGCGGGACTCGATGGCCTTCAGGACGGCGATCATGTCCGCGGCCGGGTCGGTGGCGGCGGTCTCGGTGAACAGGGCGAGGCAGGTGTCGAGCAGGGGAGTGGCGGTGGCGGAGGCGCGGGCGGCCTCCGCGATGAGGCGGTTGTTCATGAGGACGTCGGCGGCGGCGGCCTGGACGGTGAAGTCGCGGGCGAGCAGCTTGGGGGACTTCATACGGGAGACGCCGCTGGCCATCGGTCCCGCGTCGAGCACGGCGAGGAACTGACGGGCGTCGACGCCGTGCCGCTCGGCGAAGTGGAACGCCTCGGTGAGCCCGGTGACCACGGTGATCAGGAAGAGGTTGACCGACAGCTTCATGAGCAGGGCGCCGGGCACCGGCCCGCAGACGAAGGTCTCGTGGCACATGGGCGCCAGCAGCGGCCGTACCGCTGAGACGGCGGCGTCCTCGCCCGCGAGCATCGCCACCAGGCGGCCCGCCTCGGCCGGGGCGCGGGAGCCGGAGACCGGGGCCTCGACGTAGTGGCCGCCCGCCGCGCGGACCTCGGCTTCGAGGCCGAGCGAGTACTCGGGCGAGGTCGTGCCCATGTGCACGAGGGTGTGCCCCGCGACGTTCGCCGCGAAGGCGGGGGTGCCGCGGCCGAGGCAGGAGTCGATGGCGGCGCCGTCGGCGAGCATCACGAAGACGGTCCCGGCCCGGTGGAAGAGGTCGGCGGGGCTGTCGGCGGTTTCGGCGCCCGCCGCCCGCAGGGCCTCGGCGGCGGGCGCGCTGCGGTTCCACACCACCAGCGGGGTCCCGGCGCGGAGGAGATTGAGCGCCATGGGCCGGCCCATGACCCCGAGCCCCAGGAAACCGATGTCCACGACGCACCGCCGCCTCTCTTGCCGTTTATGACAGCCGTCATAATACTGGTCGTTATGACAGTGGTCATAGAGGGTGCGGAGCGGCGGGCGGCCGCTCCCGCCGACGGGATCGACCTGCTCAGGCCCGCCGACGCGGACGCGGTGGCCGCCCTCTTCGCGGCCTGCTCCCCGGAGACGGTCCGGCTGCGCTTCCTCGGCGGCGCGCGCGAATTCCCCCGCGCCCACCTGGACCGTCTGCTGGCAGGACCGCCCGCGGCGCACGACGCCGTGGTCGCGTACCGCGGCGGCCGGGACCGCCTGGTGGGAATCGCGGGCTTCGCGGCGGACGACACCGCCGGGCCGGGAACCGGCGGCGAGCTGGGCGTGCTGGTGGTGGACGCCTGGCAGCGCCGGGGCGTCGGCACCGCCATGGTCGGCCTGCTGCTGGCCCGCGCGCGGGCCAGGGGTGTCGAGCACGTGACGGTGAACGTCCCGCACGGCAGGCGGGGCCTGCTCGCCGCGCTCGGCCGCCGCCTGGAACCGGTCCGCGCGTCGTACACCCCGGACGGTCTGACCGCCGTCTATAAGGTGGCCCGGACGACCCGTGCGGCAGGGGTCGGAACGCAGTAGCTCCGTGGAGGTGTCGACGATGGCCGGGTCAGAACGCGGACCGCGCGAGCGGATGGTCTTCAGCGCGGCCCAGCTCATCCGGCGCGAGGGCGTCGGCGCGACCGGCATGCGCGAGGTCGCCGCCCACGCGGGCGCCCCGCGCGGCTCGCTCCAGCACTACTTCCCCGACGGCAAGGAACAGCTCGTCAACGAGGCGGTCGTCTGGGCGGGTAACTACGCCGCCAAGCGCGTCGCCCGCTTCCTGGCCGCGCTGCCCGACCCGACCCCCGGCGGGCTGTTCGCCGCGATGGTCGGCCAGTGGACGGACGAGTACGCGGCCGACGGCTTCGACGCCGGATGCCCGGTCGCCGCCGCCTCGGTGGACTGCGCGCGGACCACCGAGTCCACCCGGAAGGCGACCGCCGCCGCCTTCGCGGCCTGGACCGCGCCGGTGGCCGCGGCGCTGACCGGCATGGGCGTTCCCGAGGACCGGTCCGTACCGCTGGCGACCCTCATGATCAGCACCCTGGAGGGCGCGATCCTGATCGCCAGGGCCGAGCGCGACGTCCGCGCCCTCACCACCGCCGCACGGGAGTTGGGCCCGCTGCTCGACGCGGCCCGCGCGTGACCGCGTACCGGGAGCGCAGGACGAATCCGTAGGACGGACCCGTAGGCGGAATCCGTAGAGGGAATCAGCCTCAGGCGTCGAGGCCGATCGCGAACGCGGCCTCCAGGTCGTGCTGCGAGTACGTACGGAAGGCGACATGGGTGTCGGTGGCCTCGACGCCGGGGATCTTGGAGATCCGGCCCGGAATGATGTCGGCCAGGTCGTCGTGGCGGGCGACGCGGACCAGCGCGACGAGGTCGTACGTGCCGGTCACGGAGTAGACCTCGCTGACGTTGTCCAGCGCGGCGATGGCCTCGGCGATCTCCGGAATCCGGTCGACGGAAGTCTTGATGAGCACGATCGCGGTGATCACGGCTGGATGTCTCCTTGGGTCGACCCGACTACGACGCTCAGCTTACGACGCGGCCGGTAGCACACCCAGGCGCACAGGAACCCGAAGGCGAAGCCGACGACATGGGCGAGATACGCCACTCCCGGACCGTTGTTGCCGGTCTGGGCGGCCAGCCACTGGAGGACGAACCAGAAGCCGAGCACCATCCACGCGGGGAAGCGCAGCGGGATGAAGAAGAGGAAGGGGAACAGGCTCGTCACCCGGGCCTTGGGATACAGATAGAGATACGCGCCCAGCGCCCCGGAGATCGCCCCGGACGCGCCGACCAGGCTCTGCGTCGACTCGGGGTTGGCGAGCGCGAACCCGTACGTCGCCAGATAGCCCGCGACCAGGTAGAAGAGCGCGAAGCGCACCCGGCCCATCCGGTTCTCGACGTTGTCGCCGAAGACGTAGAGGAAGAGCATGTTGCCGATCAGGTGCAGCCAGCTCCCGTGCAGGAACATCGCCGTGAGCACCGACAGCAGCGGCGACTTCGCGTACGCGTGCGGGGCCGCGCAGCCCGCGGGCAGGTCGAGCCGGTCCATCGGGAGCCGGCCGTGGAACAGCTCACTGGGGATGACACCCCAGTGCGCGAAGTAGACGGCCTGCGCGCACTGGAGCTTGTCGCCCGTGCCGTAGGAGGGGTTGAAGCCGGACAGCGGTCCGAGGAGGAAGACCACGGTGCACAGGGCGATCAGCGCATACGTCACGACCGGCGTGCGGCGGACCGGGTTCTTGTCGTACACCGGGATGACCATGGACCGATGATGACGCAGCGGTCGTAACGGACATAGGCCGCCTCGCCGCAGCGCGTCGCGGGTCGGAGGCCGTAAGGTGACCCCGACGTACGCCCGTCAGCACTGATACGCCCGACCGAGGAAGAGGTGCAGGACCGATGCCGGTGCCCATGCCCACCGCCACCACCCGGTGGCGCTGCACGCAGTGCGGCAATCTGACCCGGTTCGACGTGACCCGCTCCACGCGGGTCGTGGAGTACGTCCATCTCGACCTCGGCGGCGAGCCGCGGATCGAGGAGACCGACGTGCTGACCGAGACGGTCGAGTCCGTGCGGTGCCGCTGGTGCAACGCCGCGGACCAGATCGAGCTGGTCGACCGGCCGGGCGCGGCCGTGGCCGCGGGAACGTCCGAGGGAACGGCCGGGGAAACGGACTCCGGCGCGGACGCGGAGACCGGTTCGGCGCGGGACTGAGCCTCCTTACGGGGACAATGGATGCAAGAGGCGGCGGCCGGAGGGATCGAAGGGGGCCGGGGAGGCGCCGTGTAACCGGACGGGAGTGACTGGTGGACGGTATCGGCGGCTTTCCGCGGGCCGAGGCGAGGGGGTCCGAGACGGATGCCGCCGACGGGCCGGGCGCCGACGCGTCCGGCGCCGCGGCGCAGGACCCCGACACACCGCGGGCCGACGACGAACCGGGCGCCGAAGCACCGCCCGGCCGTGACGGCGGCGGCACTCCCGACGGCTCTACCGGCAGCGTCTCCGGCAGCGCTCCCGACGGCAACGCTGCCCCCGGCGCCGACGCTCCCGGTGACCCCGCCGACACCGGTGATACCGCCGACCCCGCCGATACCGGTGTCACTGCCGATGACGACGCCGCTCATGAACCCGCGCTCGACCGGCCGCTGCCCGAAGGCGTACGCCACCGCGTCGTCGCCATCGCCGCCGACGCCTTCGGCGGGTTCACCTTCGCCGAACTGCCGGTCTCGCTGCGGCCGTACGCCCGTTTCACCCCGTCCAGACGTGTGAAATACGCGGCCACCGCGCTGGCCACCGCGCTGGAGGGCGACCCGGCCTTCCGGCACAAGGTCGCGGGCAAACTGCGCGAGGCGCAGCCGGAGCTGACCGGGGCGCTGGACGCCGGCACCCCGCCGCCCGCCGCGGATCCGCTCGACGTGGCCGCCGCGGCCTATCTGCTGCGCCCCGCGGGCTGGGCCAAGCTTGTCACCACCGCGGGCGAGGAGGCCCAACGGGCGCACGCCGAGCGGGCCGACGAGGAGACGCTGCGCGAACTGGCCAAGCTCCGCGAGGAGGTCCAGGGCCTGCACACGCAGCTGCGCTCGGACGCCGTACGGGCCCGCGCCGAACTGGACGCCGTCCGCAAGGAGGGCGACTCGGTGCACCGCAAGCTGCGCAGCGCCCTCAGCGACGTCAAGCGCGCCGAGGCCGCCCAGCGCAAGATCCAGGCGGAACTGGACGAGGCGCGGGCCGCCGCCGCCCAGGACAAGGCCGCCGCGGAGAGCGAGGCACGGCGGCTGCGCACCCGGCTCGCCGAGGCCGAGGCGGCGGTCGAGTCGGGCCGCCGCGCCGCCCGTGAGGGCCGCAGCATCGAGGACGTACGGCTGCGCCTGCTGCTGGACACCGTCCTCGACGCGGCCTCGGGGCTCCGCCGTGAACTGGCCCTGCCGCCGCGCGACACCCTGGGCGTACGCCCCGCCGACACGGTGGACGCGGTCGCGCCCGGGGCCTTCAGCCCGCGCGACATCGCCACCCGCGCGCTGTCCGAGACCGACCCGGCGCTGCTCGACCAGTTGCTCGCGCTGCCGCAGGCGCACCTCGTCGTCGACGGCTACAACGTCACCAAGACCGGCTATCCGTCGATGCCGTTGGAGAAACAGCGGCTGCGGCTGCTCGGCGGGCTCGCGGCGCTGGCCGCGCAGAGCGGCGCCGAGGTCACCTGTGTCTTCGACGGCGCCGACCTGGACATGCCGGTGCTGCTCGCGCCGCCGCGCGGGGTGCGGGTGCTGTTCAGCAAGGCCGGTGAGACCGCTGACGAGTTGATCCGGCGGCTGGTGCGGGCGGAACCGCCCGGCCGGCAGATCGTGGTGGTCTCCGCGGACCGCGAAGTCGCCGACGGGGTGGCCAAGGCGGGCGCCCGCCCGGTCGCCTCCGTCCTGCTGCTGAAACGTCTCGCACGCGTCTGAACCGCGCTTGCCGCTCGCGCCGCCCGCGCCTCCGGCCCCCCGGCTCCCGGTCGCCGCACCGCCGCAGCACCGAACCACCGAACCACCGAACCACCGAACACATCACTATTCGTTCGGACATTCGGTTCGCGAACGCGCCATCGTCGACGGAGCGTTGATCCACCCTCACTGCGCGTACGAAGGTCGTAAAGAATGTGCGAACCGGTCGAGATTTTGCCAACAAGGATTTGAACCGATCACAGATAGGTCACTAAGGTCGGGCGTCGAACCTCCGCGCAGTCGATCATCCAATCCGGATGGCGCGCCGGGGGCCGCCCGCCAGTCAACCGGTAGGCGGCTGAAGGAAGAAGGAGCTCGCCTTCGTGGCGTCCCACCGTCGTCCCAAGCCGGCAAGCCGCACGCGCGTGACCGTGCTGACCGCCACCGCCGCAGCCGCGGTGGCCCTCACCTCCCAGGCGGCCCAGGCCGCCCCCGCCAAGCCGACCGTCAAGGACGCCAAGGCGAAGGTGGACGCGCTGTACGAGCAGGCTGAGCAGGCCTCAGAGAAGTACGACGGGGCCAACGAGAAGCTGCACACCCTCCAGAAGGAGGCGGGCACTCTCCAGGACCAGGTGGCCAGGCAGCAGCAGCACCTGAACCAGCTCAGGGACGGCCTCGGCGCCATCGCCGCGTCCCAGTACCGCAGCGGTGGCATCGACCCGTCGCTCCAGCTCTTCCTGTCGTCCAACCCGGACAACTACCTGGACCAGGCGACCACGCTCAACCAGCTCACGTCGATCCAGACCGACTCGCTGCACCAACTCCAGGACGCCAAGCGGACCCTGGACCAGCAGCGCGCCGAGGCGACCGCCAAGCTGACCGAGCTCCAGACCACCCGCACCGAGCTGGCCAAGCGCAAGGCCGAGGCGAAGGACAAGCTGGCCCAGGCCCAGCAGATCCTCAACTCGCTGACGGCCGCGCAGCGCGCGTCCATCGCCGCCGCCGACGCCCGCGCCAACCGCTCCACCACCCGCGTGGACCTCGGCGACGCGAAGCCCGCCTCGCAGCGCGCCGCCGCCGCCTTCTCCGCCGCGCAGTCCAGGGTCGGCCTGCCGTACGTGTACGGCGCCTCGGGCCCCAGCTCCTTCGACTGCTCCGGCCTCACCTCGTGGGCGTACCACCAGGCCGGCGTGACGATACCGCGCACCTCGCAGGCCCAGGCGAACGCCGGAACCCGGATCTACTCCACCTCCCAGCTCGCCGTCGGCGACCTCGTCATCTTCTACGGCGACTACCACCACGTCGGCCTCTACGCGGGCAACGGCATGGTGCTGCACGCGCCGAAGCCGGGCGCCTCGGTGCGCTACGAGTCGATCGGCAACATGCCGTTCCAGTTCGGCGTCCGCATCTGACGCCTTCCGGCGTCGTTCCTCACCGATTTCACGGGTCCGCGGGAGTCTCCCGCGGACCCCGGTGCGTTCATACGGCGTTCGGACTCCTACGGCGTTCGGGTGATGAACAAGTGCCCGGTGCCGCCCGGTGCGGGTGCGTGACCTGGGCGGGAGGCGCGGCGCGGCGATGCGGGGGCCGCGCCTTCTTTGAACTCTCCGCGTCGCGCTGACTACTGTCAGCTCCCGTGGCTTCCCATCGACGCTCCCCACAGCCGGGCTTCGCCGCCCGCACCACCCGGGTCACCGTGCTGTCCGCGGCCGCCGCGGCCACCGCGGCGCTGTCCGGCGGTGCGGCGCAGGTCGCCTCGGCCGATCCCGGCGGGGGCGCACCCGACACGGCGTCCCGGCTCGACCGGCTCTACCAGCAGGCCGAGCAGGCCACCGAGAAGTACAACGCGGCGCAGGAGCACGCCAAGCGGCTCCGCGCCGACCTGACCACCCTCCAGGACCGGGCCGCCGAGGGGCAGCAGCGGGTCAACGACATGCGGCAGGAGCTGGGTTCGCTCGCCTCCGAGCAGTACCGCAGCGGCGGCATCGACCCCTCGCTCGCCCTGATGATGTCCTCGGACCCCGACCAGTACCTGGACCGGGCCACCACCTTGGACCGGCTCAGCGCCCAGCAGGCCGGGCGGTTGCGCCAACTCCAGGAGGCCGAGCGGCTGTTGCTCCAGCAGCGCTCCCAGGCGGCGGGCAAGCTCGCCGAACTGGACAAGGCCGGGGCGGTGCTCCAGGACCGCAAGCGGTCGGTGCAGCGGGCGCTCGCCGAGGCCCAGCGGCTGCTCAACGCGATGCCCGCCGCCCAGCGCGCCGGATACCGGCCCGGCATGGACGCCGGGCGCGCTTCCCGCGACCGCACGACCGCCGACCTGCCGGCCATCCCGAATCTGCCCGCCGCCTCGGGGCGCGGCGCGATGGCCGTGGCCGCCGCCCGCCAGATGGTCGGCGCCCCTTACGTCTGGGGCGCCACCGGGCCCAACTCCTTCGACTGCTCGGGCCTGATGCAGTACTCGTACGCACGGGCCGGGGTCGCGCTGCCGCGCACCTCGCAGGAGCAGATGAACGCCGGGCAGCGGGTGCCGCTGGACCAGGCGCGGCCCGGCGATCTGGTGATCTACCGCGGCGACGCCAGCCATGTCGGGATGTACGTCGGCGGCGGCCAGGTCATCCACGCCCCCTACCCCGGTGCCAGGGTCCGCTACGACCCGGTCGGCATGATGCCGATCACGGCCGTGACCCGGCCGTAAGGGCGCGGCGCCCCGGCCGTGGGGGGCGTCCTCGGGGCCGTACGATCGGGCCCATGGCCGTGGCGCCCCTCCGACGTACGCCGACCGCTTCCCGTGTCCGGGCGGCGGCGCTCGGCCTGTCCCTGGCGCTGCTGGCGGCGCTCGTCGCCGGGTGCGGCGGGACCGCCTCGGGCGGGCGGCCCACGGCGGACGCCACCGACGCCGGGATCCGGCAGGCGCTCGACCGGCGGGCCGCCGCGGTGCTGCACCACGACCGGGCGGCCTTCCTCGCCGGGATCGACCCGCGGGCGACGCGCTTCCTCGACCGGCAGAAGGCGATGTTCACCGACATCGCGGACGTGCCGCTGGCCGACTGGTCCTACCGGCTGGTGCGGACCGGCGCGTTCGGCCTGCCGCCGACCGCCGACGGCACGGTACGGGCCGCGGCCGAGGTCCAACTGCGGTACCGGCTCAGCGGATTCGACGCGGCGCCGGTCGCCGCGACCGACTACCTGACGCTGTCCCGGCGGGGCGGGAGCTGGTACGTGGCCGGGGACGACGACGGCGCCGCGTCCGGGCACCGCGGCGCCGTACAGCTGTGGGACCAGGGCCGGGTGACGGTGGTGCGCGGCACGGACAGCCTGGTGCTCGGGCTCGGCGACGCCGCCGGGCTGCGCGGCTACGCCGAGGACGTGGACCGGGCGGTGCCGGAGGTCCGGCGGACCTGGGGCGGCGCCGGGTGGTCGGGCAAGGTGGTGGTCGAGGTGCCGCGCACGCTGGACCAGATGGCCGCGCTGGCCGACGCGGACCCGGCCGATTACCGCAACATCGCCGCCGTCACCACGGGGGAGGGCGGCGGCAGCGCGCGGGTCGGCTCCGACCGGGTGATCATCAACCCCGAGGCGTTCAGCGGGCTCTCCGCCTTCGGCCGGCAGACCGTGCTCACCCACGAGACCACGCATGTCGCCACCCGCGCGTGGACCACCGCCCGCACCCCGCTGTGGCTCTCCGAGGGCGCCGCCGACTGGACCGCCTACCGTACGGCGGGCCGCACCGCCCGCGAGCTCGCCCCGGAGCTGGCCGCCGCCGTCGCCGCGGGCCGCGTCCCCGCCGCGCTGCCCGCCGACGCCGACTTCCACTCCGCCGACGCCGACAGCCTCTCCCGCGCCTACGAGGGCGGCTGGCTCGCCTGCCGCCTGATCGCCGACCAGTGGTCCCCGGACGCGCTCGTCGCCTTCTACCGCGCCGTCGCCTCCGGCGGCACTGTCGACTCCCACCTGCGCACCACTCTCGGCACCACCCTCCCCGCCTTCACCGCCCGCTGGCGCGCCTACCTCCACCAGGAGCTGCCATGACCCGTGACCCCGCCGCGGACCCCCCGGCCCACCGGCCCCCGCCTCCGTCGAACGCCCCCCCAGGACGCCCCCCGCACACCTCGCCGCCGCCAACAGGATCTTCGCCTGCGGCGGATGCCGGGGCTTCGGCCGCGGGGGTGGGGGACTTCAGTGCGGAGGAGGTCGGGCGGGCGCGGGCTTTGCGGCGGGGGGTGTGGCCGGTCGCGCTCGGCGGGCGGGTGGCAGCGCTGGGGCTGATGCTGGGGCTGGGGTTGACGGCCGGGGGAGCGGGGCTGGTCGCGGCGTTCGGCGGCGGGACGTGGGGCGGCCGGGTGGCGGGCGCGGCGGTGTCCCTGGTGCTGCTGCCCGAGGTGCTGGGGCTGCCCTTCGCGGCGCGCGGGCGCGTGGTGCGCCGCCGGTTCGGCCTGGTGACGCAGGGCTGGGGCGGGTGGTGGGCGGACGTGCTGCGCGGCCTGCTGATCTCGCTGCCGCTCACCTTCGGCGCGCTCTTCGCCGTCTACGCCCTCGCCGGGGCGACCGGCCACTGGTGGGCGTGGGCCGCGCTCGGCGCCGCCGCGCTGACCGTCCTGATGTCCTGGGCGGCGCCCATGATCTTCGAGCCGCTGTTCAACCGCTTCACGCCGATGGAGCCGGGCCCCCTCAGGGACGCCCTGCTGGCGCTCGCCGCCCGCGACGGCGTCACCGTCGAGGATGTGCTGGTCGCCGACGCCTCGCGCCGTACGACCGCGCTCAACGCGTACGTGTCCGGCTTCGGCCGCACCCGCCGCATCGTCGTCTACGACACCCTGCTGACCACGGCGCAGCCGCGCGAGGTGGAACTGGTGGTCGCCCATGAACTCGGCCACGTCGTGCACCGGGACGTGCCGCGCGGCACCGCGCTCGGCGCGCTGGGCGCGGCCGTCGGCGTGTGCGTCCTGGCCGCCGTGGTGACCTGGCGGCCCCTGCTCGACCTCGCGGGCGCCGACGACTTCGCGGACCCGCGCTCCGCCTGGCTGCTGGCGGCCGTCGCCACTGTCGGCGGCGCCGTCGCCGGGCCGCTGGGCTGCGCGGTGAGCCGCGGGGTCGAGCGGCGCGCCGACCGGCACGCCCTCGAACTGACCGCGGACCCGGCCGAGTTCATCGCGATGCAGCGCCGCCTGACGGTCGCGAACGTCGGCGACCCCGACCCGCCGCGCGCCCTGCACCTGATGTTCGGCACCCACCCCACCCCCGCCGAACGCATCGCCGCCGCCCGCGCCTGGCGCCCGGCCGCCCCGCAGGACACGCTCTAGCCCTTGTCGTGCACCCCGACCCGCTCGGCTCGGGTCAGCACCGCGGCCGGGGCGTCGGCGGGCTCCCCCTCGACCGCGCCGCGCGCCGCGCGGCGCGGCACGGTGGCCGCCCACAGCCGACGGCAGGCGCTCAGGGACGCCAGGACGAGCAGGCCGTTACGGGTGACGATCAGCGCCACGCCCAGCTTGTCGCTGTGGGCGATGTCCTCGAAGAAGATCGGGAACTCCAGCGTGGTGAAGAGCGTCGCGCCCAGCATCAGCGCGACCGGCCGCCGTACCACCGACTCCCGCAGCGTCATGCAGACCGCGCCGATGCCGACCAACCACACCATGTACTGCGGGCTGATCACCCGGCTGGTGGTGGTGAAGACCAGCACCGCGGTGAAGGCCGCGTCGAAGGGCGTGGCGACCGAGTACGAGCGGGCCCGCACCCGCCACAGCAGCAGCCAGGCGAAGGCCAGCAGGGACAGCGCCATCGCCGCGGTGCTCACCAGGTGCACATGCGGGCCGATGAACTCGACCGACCCGTAGTGCATCCGCGCGGTGCCGTGCCAGCCGAAGTGCCGGGCGATGTGGAAGACGGTGGCCCCCAGCGACTCGACCTCGGTGCCGCGGTCGCGCTGGAAGGTGAGGAAGGACAGCGAGCCCGGCATGGCCAGGTGGAAGGCGAGCGCGATCACCGCCATCGTCACCGCCGCCGAGATCCACGACCGCCGGGTGGTACGGCCGCGGGGCGTCCCGATGAGCAGCAGCAGCGGCCACACCTTGAGCATGGCGCCCACCCCGGCCAGCACCCCGCCCGCCTTCGGGCGGCGCGGCAGCAGGAGCAGCCCCGCCACGGCGACGGCGGTCACCATCACGTCGTAGCGGGCGTAGATGATCGGGCCGAGCAGCGCGCCGCCGCCGACCCACACCCACACCCCGGCCATCCGGCCGCCGCGCCTGACCCGCGAGTCGCGCAGCAGCACCGCCAGGATCACCGCGTCCGCCAGGAAGGCCAGCCAGAAGAAGGCGGCGGTGTAGCTGAGGAAGGGCAGCAGGCCGGGCGCGAGGATCACCAGCGCGGCCCCCGGCGGGTACTGCCAGGTCACGTCGTGCAGCGGGAAGCTGCCCGTGCTCAGCACCCCGTACCAGCGGTGGTAGACGGACGAGACATCGTGGGCGATGTACTGGCCGGGAAAGTGGACGACCTCGAACACGAACAACAAGAACGCGGCTCGGGTGACGACCCAGGTGAGCACGGCCCAGCCCCGACCGCTGATATGTGTGTTTGTCACGATACGCATCATGCGGTGAGCGGCGGCCCGGTCGCGGGACGGACGCGGCCGGTGGCGGCCAGCCGGGTGAACACCGCGTGAGCGGGTACTGTCGGCGGCGATGGACAAGACCCTGATCGTGACCAACGACTTCCCGCCCAGGCCCGGCGGCATCCAGTCCTTCGTGCACAGCATGGCGCTGCGGATGGACCCGGGACAGGTCGTCGTCTACACCTCCACCTGGAAGGACGGCGCCGAGGTCGCCCGCTTCGACGCGGAGCAGCCCTTCCCCGTGGTCCGCGACCGCACCTCGATGCTGCTGCCCACCCGCAGGGTCACCCGGCGCGCCGCCGACCTGCTGCGGGAACACGGCTGCTCCTCCGTCTGGTTCGGCGCCGCCGCCCCGCTCGGCCTGATGGCGCCCGCGCTGCGCAAGGCCGGGGCGCGGCGGCTGGTCGGCACCACGCACGGGCACGAGGCGGGCTGGGCGCAGCTCCCCGCCAGCCGCTCGCTGCTGCGCCGGATCGGCGAGGGCACCGACACCCTCACCTACCTCGGCGAGTACACCCGCTCCCGGATCGCCGCCGCGCTGACCCCGGCCGCCGCCGCCCGGATGGTCCAACTGCCGCCGGGCGTCGACGAGAAGACCTTCCACCCCGGCTCGGGCGGCGCGGTGGTACGGGCCAGGCTCGGCCTCGCCGACCGCCCGGTGGTGGTGTGCGTGTCGCGGCTGGTGCCGCGCAAGGGCCAGGACACGCTGATCCAGGCCATGCCCCGGATTCTGCACGAGGTGCCGGACACCGCGCTGCTGATCGTCGGCGGCGGACCGTACCGGGGGGACCTGGAGAAGCTGGCGGAGCGGACCGGCGTCGGCCACGCGGTGCGCTTCACCGGGCCCGTGCCGTGGGAGGAGCTGCCCGCCCACTACGGCGCCGGTGACGTCTTCGCGATGCCGTGCAGGACCCGGCGCGGCGGCCTGGACGTCGAAGGGCTCGGCATCGTCTACCTGGAGGCGTCCGCGACCGGGCTGCCGGTGATCGCGGGCGACTCCGGCGGCGCGCCCGACGCGGTCCTGGACGGCGAGACCGGCTGGGTGGTCGCGGGCGGCTCGCCCGCGCAGTGCGCCGACCGCGTCCTGACCCTGCTGCGCGACCCCGACCTGCGCGCCCGGATGGGCGAGCGCGGCCGTCGCTGGGTCGAGGACGCCTGGCGCTGGGACCTGCTGGCGCAGCGGCTCACGTCCCTGCTGTAACCCGATGGGCGCGGTCACGGCCGCCGTCCCGGCGCCGTCGTCGTACGAGAACCGGCCGCCGTAAAAGACCATGCGTCATGGGCATGGAGGGTTCACGCGGACCCGCCCATCATGCGCGCATGACATCAGACCTGACGCGCCGTCACTTTCTGGGACTCGGCGCCCTCCAGACCGCAGCAGCACTCGGCCTCACCCGTATCGCGCTCTCCGCGACCCCCGCGTCCGCCGCGCAGGCGGAGCCCGCCGCCACCACCTTCAGCCCCGCGATCGTGATCGGCTCCGGCTACGGCGGCGCCGTCGCCGCCCTCCGGCTCGGCCAGCGCGGTGTCACCACGACCGTCCTGGAGATGGGACGGCTGTGGGACACCCCCGCCGCCGACGGCAAGATCTTCTGCAACACCAGCTCGCCCGACCAGCGGTCGATGTGGTTCCGCAGCCGCACCGAGGCGCCGCTGGCGACCTTCCTCTGGCTCGACCTCGTCAACAAGGACATCACCCCCTACCCCGGCGTCCTGGACCGCGTGCACTACGGCGACATGTCCGTCTACGTCGGCCGCGGCGTCGGCGGCGGCTCCCTGGTCAACGGCGGCATGGCCGTCACCCCGTCGCGCGCGTACTTCGAGGAAGTCCTCCCGCAGGTCGACTCCACCGCGATGTACTCCACGTACTTCCCGCGCGCCACCAGCATGCTCGGCGTCAACACCGTCGACCCCGCCTGGTTCGAGTCCACCGAGTGGTACCAGTTCGCCCGCGTCTCCCGCGACCAGGCCCACAGCGCCGGCCTCAGCACCACCTTCGTGCCGAACGTGTACGACTTCTCGTACATGAAGGCCGAGGCCGCGGGCACCGCCACCAAGTCCGCGCTGGACCAGGAGGTCATCTACGGCAACAACCACGGCAAGCGCAGCGTCGACAAGACCTATCTGGCCTCGGCGCTCGGCACCGGACACGTCACCATAGAGACCCTCAGCCGGGTCAGAGCCGTGAGAAGAGCGGCCGACGGCACGTACGTCCTGACCGTCGACCGGATCGACCTGACCGGCGCGGTCGTGGAGACCCGCGAGGTCGGCTGCCGCTACCTCTTCCTCGCCGCGGGCAGCCTCGGCTCCACCGAGATCCTGGTCAGGGCCCGCGAGACCGGCACCCTCCCGCAACTCAACGCGAGCGTGGGCACCGCCTGGGGCGGCAACGGCAATATCATGCTCGCCCGCGCCAACTACCTGTGGAATCCCACCGGGGCGCACCAGTCCACCATCCCCGTCATGGGCATCGACGACTGGTCCAACGCGAGCAACCCGGTCTTCGCCGAGATCGCGCCGCTCCCGATCGGCTTCGAGACCTGGATCAGCCTCTACCTGGCCATCACCAAGAACCCCGAACGCGGCACTTTCTCCTACGACGCCGCCACGGACTCCGCCCGGCTGAACTGGACGCTCGCCCAGAACCAGCCCTCGGTCAAGGCCGCCAAGACCCTCTTCGACCGGATCAACCGCAAGCAGGGCACGATCTACCGCTACGACCTCTTCGGCGGCAACAAAGCCTTCGCCGACGACTTCTGCTACCACCCGCTGGGCGGCCTGCCGCTCGGCCGCGCCACCGACGCGTACGGCCGTGTCAGCGGCTACGACCACCTCTACGTCACCGACAGCTCCCTGATCCCCGGCTCCATCGGCGTCAACCCGTTCGTGACGATCACCGCGCTCGCGGAGCGGCTCATGGACAGCGCCCTCGCCGAAATCAGCCCGTCCGGCGTGTGAGGACAGAACCTCAGCGCTGGTAAAGGGCCTCGATCTCCGCCGCGAAGTCCGTCAGGACGACATTCCGCTTCAGCTTCAGCGACGGCGTGACGTGGCCGGACTCCTCCGTGAACTGGGTCGGCAGAATACGGAACTTCCGCACCGACTCGGCCTTGGAGACGGCCGCGTTGCCCTCGTCCACCGCGCGCTGCACAGCCGCCAGCAGCTCCGGGTCGGCCGCCAGCTCGGCGACGCCCGCGCCCGCCTTGCCGTGCTGCTCGGCCCAGTGCGGCAGGAACTCCTCGTCCAGGGTGATCAGCGCCGCCACGAACGGGCGCCCGTCACCGACCACCATGCACTCGGCGACCAGCGCGTCCGCCCTGATCCGGTCCTCGATCACCGCGGGCGCGACGTTCTTGCCGCCCGCCGTCACGATGATCTCCTTCTTCCGGCCGGTGATCGACAGATAGCCGTCCTCGTCGAGCGAGCCCAGGTCACCGGTGTGGAACCAGCCGTCGGAGACCGCCTCCGCGGTCGCCGCCTCGTTGTTCCAGTACCCGGTGAACAGGTGCTCGCCGTGCAGCAGCACCTCGCCGTCGTCCGCGATCCGCACGGTCGACCCCGGCAGCGGCTGGCCGACCGAACCGATCTTCGTACGGTCCCAGGGGTTGAAGGCCGTGGCCGCGCAGGACTCGGTGAGGCCGTAGCCCTCCAGCACCGTGAAGCCGATACCGCGGTAGAAGTGGCCGAGGCGCTCGCCCAGCGGCGCGCCGCCGGAGATCGCGTGGGTGGCCCGGCCGCCGAGGACCGCGCGGAGCTTGGCGTAGACGAGCCGGTCGAAGACCTTGTGCGTGAACCGCAGCTTCAGCGACGGGCCCGCCGTGGTGTCCAGCGCCCGGCTGTACTCGATCGCGGTGGCCGCCGCGCGGTCGAAGATCTTGCCCTTGCCGCCCGCCTCCGCCGTGGCCCGCGCGGTGTTGTAGACCTTCTCGAAGACCCGCGGCACCCCCAGCACCATCGTCGGCCGGAACGAGCCGAGGTCGTCGGTGAGGTTCTTCACGTCCGGCACATGGCCGAGCCTGATCGGCGCCATCACGGCCGCGACCTCGACCAGCCGCCCGAAGACGTGGGCCAGCGGCAGGAAGAGCAGCACCGAGGAGTCGCCGGTACGGAACAGCGGGCTCAGCCGCTCCACCACGTTGCCGCACTCCGCGAAGAAGCTGCGGTGGCTCAGCACACAGCCCTTGGGGCGGCCCGTGGTGCCCGAGGTGTAGACGACGGTCGCGGGGGAGTCGGCGCCCGCGCTCGCGCTGCGCTCGTCCACCACCGCGTCGGAGATGTCGGTACCCGCCGCGTTCAGCGCGTCCACCGCGCCGGTGTCGATCCGCCACAGGTGCTTGAGCCGCGGCAGCCGCTCCCGTACGGACTCCACCGCGCTCTCGTGCGGCTCGGACTCCACGACCGCCGCGACCGCGCCCGAGTCGCTGAGGATCCACTCGATCTGGGACGCCGACGACGTCTCGTAGACCGGCACGGTGACCGCGCCCGCGCTCCAGATCGCGAAGTCCAGCAGCGTCCACTCGTACCGCGTCCTGGACATCACGGCCACCCGGTCGCCCGGCTGCACGCCCGAGGCGATCAGACCCTTGGCGGCGGCGCGCACCTCGGCGAGGAAACCCGTCGCGCTGACGTCCTGCCACCGGCCCGCGGAGTCCTTGCGGGCGACGACGGCGGTGTCCGGATGCTGAGCGGCGTTGCGGCGGATCAGATCCGTCAGATTGGCGTCCGCGGGGACCTCGTACAGGGCCGGAAGACTGAACTCACGCAAGGCGGCTGCTCCTCATCGGTGCCACGGCGCACCCGGAGGGAAGATGTGGACGGCGTGGACGTTACCCATCGGTAAAGCTCTGGCGATAGGGGGGCCGTACAGATGTTCTCAGCGTCACACACACATCACACGCGCTTCACACACCGGGGCGGAGCGGCTGGGTTCCTGCCCGGAAGAGTAGTCCAGCGCCCGGCCGGGCCGCCGCTGACCCGCTAGGGTCTGTCCGGCTATAAAGTGTCCGCATGCGGGTCCATGTGGTGAGTGACGTCCATGGCGCTGCCGAGGCCCTGAGCCGGGCCGGGGACGGCGCGGACGCGCTGGTCTGCCTGGGCGACCTGGTCCTCTTCCTCGACTACGCCGACCACTCCCGCGGCATCTTCCCCGACCTCTTCGGCGTCGCCAACGCCGACCGGATGGTCGAGCTGCGCACCGCCCGCCGCTTCGACGAGGCCAGGGTCCTGGACCAGGAGCTGTGGGCCGGGACCGACCGGCGCACCGCCATCGAGTCCGCGGTGCGCAAGCAGTACGCGGAGCTGTTCGCCGCCTTCCCCGCCCCGACGTACGCCACCTACGGCAACGTCGACATCCCGGCCCTCTGGCCGGAGTACGCGGGCCCCGGCACCACCGTCCTGGACGGCGCGACCGCCGAGATCGGCGGCCGGGTCTTCGGCTTCGTCGGCGGCGGCCTGCGCACCCCGATGCGCACCCCGTACGAAATCTCCGAGGAGGAGTACGCGGCCAAGGTCGCCGCCCTCGGCCCGGTCGACGTGCTCTGCTCCCACATCCCGCCCGCGATCCCGGAACTCTGCTACGACACCGCCGCCCGGCGCTTCGAGCGCGGCAGCCAGGCGCTGCTGGAGGCGATCCACACCGTCCGGCCCAAATTCGCGCTCTTCGGCCACGTCCACCAGCCGCTGGTGCCGCGCACCCGGATCGGCCGCACCGAATGCGTCAACGTCGGGCATTTCAACCACACCCGCCGGCCGTGGGTCCTGGAGTGGTGACCCGGCCGCCGGACGCGACCGGCGGCGCCCGCAGCGGTGACGGCCGCCCCACCTGCACGCGGTAGCCTTCAGCAGCAATGGCATGCGATGTCCCGGAGGGGCTACGGCGATGGCGGAACACACGAAGTCGAGCATCACGATCGAGGCGGCTCCGGCCGCCGTCATGGGCGTCATCGCCGACTTCGGCCGCTACCCGGAGTGGACGGGAGAGGTCAAGGAGGCGGAAGTCCTCGCCACCGACGCCGAAGGCCGCGCCGAGCAGGTCCGGCTGGTGCTCGACGCCGGGGCGATCAAGGACGACCACACCCTGGCGTACACCTGGATCAGCGCCACCGAGGTGCGCTGGTCGCTGGTCAAGTCCCAGATGCTGCGCACCCTCGACGGCTCCTACGCCCTCGCGCCGCGCGACGGCGGCACGCGCACCGAGGTGACGTACCAGCTCACCGTGGACGTCAAGATCCCCATGCTCGGCATGATCAAGCGCAAGGCGGAGAAGGTCATCATCGACCGGGCGCTCGCGGGCCTGAAGAAGCGCGTCGAGTCCGGGAGCGGCGAGAGCGGGGACGCGGCCGGCACGCCGGACTCCGCCGACGCCGCGGCCGACTCCGCCGCCAAGCCCGACGACCCGGCCTGACCCGGTGACCCGCGCCCCGCGACCGCCCCGCACCCTGCTCGTCACCGGCCACGGAGGCGCGGGCCGCACCACGGTCGCGGCGGCGACCGCCGTGGCCGCCGCCCGCGACGGCGTCCGTACGGTGCTGCTCACCGGCGACCGCGCCGACGTGGCCGCCCTGCTGCCGCTGTCCGCAGCGCCCGAGGCCGTGGGACCGCTGTCCGGATCACCCGCGCTCGGCCGCCCCAGCGCGGTGGACGGCGTGCCGGAACTGCGGGTCGCGGCCGTCGACACCGCCGCCTCCTACCGGGCCGCCACCCTCGACCTCCAGCAGCGGATCGGCACCCTGCTCGACATGCTCGGCGCGGCCCCCCTCGACCCCGAGGAGCTGACCGAGGTCCCCGGCGCCGACGCGCTCGCCCTGCTGCGGGCGCTGCGCGACGTGCACACCGTCGGCCACGACGACCGGCCGCCGTGGCACCTGGTCGTCGTCGACCTGCCGCCCGTGCGCGACGCCGTCGCGCTGCTCGCCCTGCCGGAACAACTGCGGCGCTACCTGCGGCGGTTGCTGCCCGCCGACCGGCAGGCGGCCCGCGCGCTGCGCCCGGTGCTCGCCCAGCTCGCCGGGGTCCCGATGCCCGCCGAGTGGGCGTACGAGGCCGCCGCCCGCGCCGACCGCGAGCTGTCCGCCGTGCAGTCGGTGATCGAGGACACCGGGACGACCGTGGCGGTCGTCGTGGAGCCGGGACCGCACGCCGAGCGCGTCCTGCGCGACGCCCGTACCGGACTCGCCCTGTTCGGCCACCGCCTCGAAGCCGTGGTCGCCAACCGCCTGCTGCCCGCCGACTCCGCCGACCCCTTCCTCGCCGGGCTCGGCGCCCGCCAGCAGGACCGGCTCAAGGCGATGGCCGAGACCTGCGCGGCCGACGCGGTGGCGCTGCGCGAACTGCCGCACCTGGGCGCGGAACCGCGAGGACCCGCGGAACTGGCGGCGCTGGCCGTCGACACCTTCGAGCACCGCTCTCCGCAAGCCGGTGTCTCGGGTTCGCGGGCCGCGGACCCCTGGACCGTCGACGACCGCCTCGCGGCCGAGGGCCACTTCGTGTGGTCGCTGCCGCTGCCCGGCGCGAGCCGCGAAGGGCTCGACCTGGTCCGCCGCGGCGACGAACTCGTCCTGGACGCGGGCGGCTTCCGGCGGATCGTGCCGCTGCCGTCCGCCCTGCGCCGCTGTACGGTCTCCGGCGCCGCGCTGCGGGACGGCGTGCTGCGCGTACGGTTCACGCCCGACCCGGCGCTCTGGCCGAACTGAGCGGGCGCCCCCGGCCCTCCCCGGGCTCCCCGGCGCCGGCTGCCCGTTCCCGGCTGCCTGCCGCCGGTACC
Organism: Streptomyces sp. NPDC025721; assembly: GCF_055558595.1. NCBI lineage: Bacteria > Bacillati > Actinomycetota > Actinomycetes > Kitasatosporales > Streptomycetaceae > Streptomyces > Streptomyces sp. NPDC025721. Next base: position 37,459 of record NZ_JBVHMF010000027.1, read on the forward strand.
CGCTGTCCCGTCGGCCGGTCGGGTACCGTCGAGGGAGCCGACGCAACCAGCCCGGAGCGCCCCTTTTGGAGCCGATCATGAGCGAATCCACGGAACGTCCCGACGCCGACGCCTGGGCGAAGGCCAGCGCCGAGGACATCGCGGCCGAGCACGCCAGACGGCGCGAGCAGGCGGGGCAGGGAGTCGGCAGCGCGGGCGAGGAGCTGCGCCGCCTCGCGGAGGCGTTCGGCGAGGCCGTCACGGACAAACTGGGGGCGCTGCGGAACCCCGCGGTACAGATGGCCGCCCAGGGCGTCATGTCCCAGGTGCGTTCAGTTGTCGAACCCATCAAGGACCGTAATCCGGATGTGTTCGACCATCTGACGGCCGCGGGAGCCGAACTGCTCGCCGCATACCGCTCTGCGGTGGCCCAACACGAGACGCGGTGGACGGGCGAGGACCGCGCTCCGAGTTCACCGACTGAACACATCGACCTCGACTGACCTCCCCTCCGGTACGGTTCTCCTAAGCGGGGATCGACCGAAAACTGAGGGACACATGGGACTCACCATCGGCGTCGACATCGGCGGCACCAAAATCGCGGCCGGCGTGGTCGACGAGGAAGGCTCGATTCTCGAGACCGTCAAGGTGCCGACGCCGCCGACTCCCGAGGGCGTCATCGACGCGATCGTGGAGGCGGTACGCCAGGTCAGCACCGGTCACCAGATCGAAGCCGTCGGCATCGGCGCCGCCGGCTATGTCGACGACAAGCGCGCCACCGTCCTCTTCGCCCCCAATATCAACTGGCGGCACGAGGCACTGAAGGACAAGGTCGAGCAGCGTGTCGGGCTCCCCGTGGTCGTGGAGAACGACGCCAACGCGGCGGCCTGGGGCGAGTACCGGTTCGGTGCCGGGCAGGGCCATTCCGATGTGATCTGCATCACGCTCGGAACGGGTCTCGGCGGCGGCATCATCATCGGCAACAAGCTGCGGCGCGGCCGGTTCGGCGTCGCGGCCGAGTTCGGTCACATCCGGGTCGTGCCCGACGGGCTGCTGTGCGGTTGCGGCAGTCAGGGCTGCTGGGAGCAGTACGCGTCCGGGCGCGCGCTGGTCAGGTACGCGAAGCAGCGGGCCAACGCGACCCCGGAGAACGCGGAAGTGCTGCTCGCCCTCGGCGACGGCACGGTGGACGGCATCGAGGGCAGGCACATCAGTGCCGCCGCCCGCCAGGGCGACCCGGTCGCCGTCGACTCCTTCCGCGAGCTGGCCCGTTGGGCGGGCGCGGGGCTGGCCGACCTGGCCTCGCTCTTCGACCCGTCGGCGTTCATCGTCGGAGGCGGTGTGTCGGACGAGGGCGAACTGGTCCTCGACCCGATCCGCAAGTCCTTCCGGCGCTGGCTGATCGGCGGGGAGTGGCGTCCGCACGCGCAGGTGCTGGCCGCCCAACTCGGCGGCAAGGCGGGGCTGGTGGGCGCGGCCGACCTGGCACGACAGGGCTGACACGATGACAGTGGAGGATCTGCCGAGTTCCGCCACCGAGCCGGGGGGCTCGGCGGTCGTCCGCGTGCTCAGCTACAACATCCGTTCCATGCGGGACGACACGGCGGCGCTGGCCCGGGTGATCCGAGCCTGCGCCCCCGATCTCGTCCTCGTCCAAGAGGCTCCGCGGTTCTTCCGATGGCGTAAGGCCGCGGCCCGCCTCGCCCGTGCGTCCGGCCTGGTGTACGTGACCGGCGGGGCGACCGCCGCGGGCCCGATGATCCTTTCCTCGCTCCGCGCGCATGTGGAGCGGGCGGAGGATCCGCTCATGCCGCACCGGCCCCCGCTGCACCAGCGGGGGTTCGCGACCGCCGTGCTCAGGATCGGCGGCGCGCGGCTGGCCGCCGTCTCCACGCACCTGAGCCTGTCGCCCGCCGAGCGGTACGAGCAGGCCGGATACGTACTGGACCGGGTGGCCGCGATGGGCGAGCCGTATGTGGTGCTGGGCGGCGACTTCAACGAGCCGCCGGACCGCCCCGGCTTCTCCCGGATCGCCGACGTCCTCCAGGACGGCTACGCCACCGCGCCGTGGGGCGCCGAGATCACCAACCACCGGGCGCCGTTCCAGCGGATCGACGCCGTCTTCAGCACACCGGGCATCGAGGTGCTGGGCTGCGGGGTCCCGTTGGGCCTGCCCGGAGTCAACGAGGCCGATCTGTACGCGGCCACCGACCACATGCCGGTGCTCGCCGCGCTCCGCGTACCCGCCACCGCGATGGAGGCGGAAGCGGAGGGCCACGCGGAAGCGGAGGCCGGGGCGGACGCGCGGGCCGGTGCCGAGGCAGAAGCCGAGGTGGAAGCGGCGGGTTAGCCCCGCCGCCGCTCCTCGTCAGGGACGCGGGGCCTCAGACGACGGCCCCGCCGCCCGGCAGGTCGTCGTCGTCCTCTCCCGTACGCATCCGCGCGACCAGCGTCGTGAAGCCGCCGAGGAATCCGCCGACGCCCAAGAGGATGGCCCACCAGGTGAGTTCGACCTGGAAGAGGACGAAGCCCAGCATGAGCAGCGGTCCGCCCAGGACCGCGATCCAGGCGAATTTCGTGGTGACGTCCGCGTCGGGCAGCGGCGGCGGCTCGGGCGGCACGTAATGCGCGTCCTCGTCGTCGTCGGCCAGTTCGTAGTCGCGCGGACCCTGGATGACCGGGTGCACGACGATGCTGCGGCTGGAGCCGGGCAGCGCGGGACGTCCGGCGTCCGCCTTCGTGCCGGTCCCGGCCTCGCCCTCGTCGTCCTTCTCGCCGTCCTTCTCCGCGTCCGCCGAGCCGTCCCCCGGGCTGTTCCCCGAGGCGCGCCCGGAGCCGGCCCCCGAGCCGTCCGCCGACCGGTCGCCCGGCCGCTGACCCGTGCCCGACGTGGTGGGTCCCGAGGCCGTCTCCGTGACGTTCTCCGAGTCCGGCCACGCCACCGACCCCGGCTCGGGCTCGTCGTCGTAGCCGGCGATCAGCGCGGCCCACGCCGCGTCCTCGTCGAGCGGCGGACGGGCCGGCTCCTCCTGCGGTGCGGTGCCCTCGTCCTCGCGGTCAGCCACCGGCCGTACCCCCCTTTACCGCTTCGTCGGCCGCGCCGCCCTCGGCGAGGTCCCCTGCGGGCTCCCCGCCCGGCCGGGACAGCCGCTGGATGAAGTCGTACGACTCCGTGAAGATCTGCTCGGCGTCGTGGTCGAGCGTGGCGACGTGGAAGCTGCGCTCCAGCACCCGCTCGGTGACATCGGTCGAGGAGACCTTGCTGAGCACCACCGCCGAATTCGACGGGTGCACCACATGGTCGACCCTGCTGTGCAGGAGCAGCAGCGGCTGGGTGACCTGCGGCAGCCCGGCGTGCACGACGGGCCAGAACTTGTTGAGCGAGTGCACGGCGTGCAGCGGCGTCCGGTCGTAGCCGAGCTCGGCGCCGCCCTCACGCGCGATGTCGCTGGCGATACCGGGCACCGACGGCACCAGGTGCCGCAGCACGGGCACCGCCTTGAGCTGGAGGCTGTCGGCCTTCACCGACGGGTTCACCAGCACGAGCCCGCTGATCGCGGCGCCGTGCCGCTCGGCCAGCCGCAGCGCCAGTGTGCCGCCCATCGACAGACCGCAGACGAAGACCTGCGAGCAGCGGTCGGACAGCGACCGCAGCTCGCGGTCGACCTCGGCGTACCAGTCCTGCCAGCCGGTGACCTGCATGTCCTGCCAGCGGGTGCCGTGGCCGGGCAGCAGGGGAACGGAGACGGTCAGCCCGCGGGCGGCCAGATATTCGCCCCAGGGACGCATGGACTGCGGTGTACCGGTGAATCCGTGACAGATCAGGACGCCGATCTCGCCGCCGTCATGGCGGTACGGCTCGGCTCCGGGCATGAGCGGCACCGTGGGTCTCCTGTTCGAGGGCGCGATCGCGGGTACACGAAGGTGAGAGGTTCAGCGTACGCGGACCGGATACCAAGCGGTAAGCCCCGTCGGTGGCCGCGGCGAGCGTGGCCCGGGCGGCCGTGGCGTGACCATGGCACCTTCATGGCGGCGGCACGACGGTGCCGTGATGTCGTCACGGCGTGGCCGCGGTGCCGGGGTGCGTGGGGAGAGACCGGGCCCGACTGGCGTTAAGGTCTTCCCGTCGGCTACAGGAGGTCCTCGGTTGTTCTACGGTGCGATGAAGATCGCCATCGGCTCGCCGCTCAAGGCTGCCTTCCGCCCCTGGGTGGAGGGCCTGGAGAACATCCCCAGGGAAGGGCCGGCGATCCTGGCGAGCAACCACCTGTCCTTCTCGGACTCCTTCTTCCTGCCCGCGATGCTGGACCGCAAGGTCACCTTCATCGCGAAGGCCGAATACTTCACCTCCCCCGGGGTCAAGGGGAAGCTGACGGCCGCCTTCTTCAAGGGCGTCGGACAGCTCCCGGTGGACCGCTCGGGCGCGCGCGGCGCGGGCGAGGCCGCGGTCAAGAGCGGCATCGCGGTGCTGGAGCGCGGTGAGCTGTTCGGCATCTACCCCGAGGGCACCCGCTCGCCCGACGGCCGCCTCTACCGCGGCAAGCCCGGCGGGCTCGCCCGTGTCGCGCTGGCCAGCGGCGCCCCGGTGATCCCGGTCGCGATGATCGACACCGAGAAGGTGCAGCCGGTCGGCCAGGTGATGCCCAAACTCTCCATCCGCCCCGGCATCCGGATCGGCAAGCCGCTGGACTTCAGCCGCTACCACGGCATGGAGGGCGACCGCTTCATCCTGCGCTCGGTCACCGACGAGGTGATGTACGAGATCATGAAGCTGTCCGGCCAGGAGTACGTGGACATCTACGCCACCGCCGCCAAGCGCCAGATCGCCGAGGCCGCCAAGCGCGCCGCCGAACTGGAGAAGGCGGGGGGCCGCGACTCCGGTACGGGCGGGGAATCCGGTACGGGCGGGGACTCCGGCACCGGGGACTCCGGCTCCGGGGGAACCGGCGAGGGCGGCCCCGGCGACATAAAGCAGGAGCAACCCGCAGGCCAGTGACCGGCCGCGGGGGAGGGGACCCGGCATGAGGATGTCCGTCGAACAGCCGCTGTGGCGCGCGCTGGTCGCCTACCGTGTCCTGACCCTCGGCTACGCGCTGTCGCTGTACGTCTACGCGTACCACGACCTGCTGCACCCGCTCGGCGCGGGTGCGTACATGCTGGTGCTCGCGGTGTGGACGCTGTCCACGCTCGGCCGCGTGATGTCGGCCGAGCGCTGCACCAAGCGCTTCCTGACCATCGACCTCACGGTCGCGATCACCGGCATCCTGCTCACCGCCGTGGTCGACACCCAGGCCAGGATCGACTCGGGCTCCTTCACGCTGCCGTCGATATGGACCGCGGGCTCGGTGCTGGCCTTCGCCGTCAAGGGCGGCTGGCGGTGGGCCGCGGTCGCCTCCACGCTGGTCGCCGCCGCTGACCTGATCGAGCGCGGCACCCCCGGCCGCGACACCCTGCACAATGTCGTGCTGATCTGGGTGGCGAGCATCGCCATCGGCTATGTGGTCGAGGTCGCGCGGGCCAGTGAGCGCACCCTGGCCCGCGCCCTCCAGATCGAGGCCGCCACCCGGGAGCGCGAGCGGCTGGCCCGCGACATCCACGACGGCGTCCTCCAGGTGCTCGCCATGGTGCAGCGGCGCGGCAACCAGGCCGGGGGAGAGGCCGCGGAGCTGGGCCGGATGGCGGGCGAGCAGGAAGCCGCGCTGCGCACCCTGATCACCGGCGGCCCGCTGCCCGAGGCGCGCGGCGCCGGTGACGCCCTGACGTCAGGCCCGCACGACCTCACCACGCTCCTCACGCCGTACGCCTCGGCGAGCGTCACGCTGTCCGCGCCCGGCACGCCCGTCCTGCTCGCACCGGACGCGGCGGCCGAACTGACCGCCGCCGTGGGCGCGGCGCTGGACAATGTGCGCAAGCACGCGGGTGACGGCGCGCACGCCTGGATTCTGGTCGAGGACGAGCCGGACGCGGTGCTGGTCAGCGTGCGGGACGACGGCCCGGGCATTTCCGAGGGGCGGCTGGCCGCGGCGGAGGACGAGGGGCGGCTCGGTGTCGCCCAGTCGATCCGCGGCCGGCTGCGGGACCTCGGCGGCACCGCCGTGGTGGAGTCGGTGCCGGGCCAGGGCACGGAGGTCGAACTGCGGCTGCCCAGGGGGCCGTCGAAGAACACCGCGCCCGCTGCCGAGCCCGACCGCGCGCCCGTGTCCGAGCCCGGACCCCCGCCCGTGTCCGAGCCGGAGGACACCGACCCCGCACCCGTATCCGACCCCGCACCCGTATCCGGTATCCGACCCCGCGCCCGTATCCGGCCCTGACCCCGTGTCCCGGCCCGTGCCCGTACTCAGCGAGACAGAGGGAAGCAGGACCGCATGACCGATCAGTCCGTGACGGTGATGGTCGTCGACGACCACCCCATGTGGCGCGACGCCGTGGCCCGCGATCTGTCCGACTCCGGCTTCACGGTGGTGGCCACCGCGGGCGACGGCCCCGAGGCGATCAGGCGGGCGCGCGCCGCCCGCCCGCAGGTGATCGTCCTCGACCTCAACCTGCCCGGCGCCTCCGGCGTGCAGGTGTGCAAGCAGGTCATGTCGGACGACCCCGCCATTCGCGTCCTGGTGCTGTCCGCCAGCGGCGAGCACGAGGACGTCCTGGAGGCGGTGAAGTCCGGTGCCACCGGCTATCTGCTGAAGTCCGCGGGCCGGGACGAACTGGTCGACGCGGTGCGCAGGACCGCCGTCGGCGACCCGGTGTTCACACCGGGCCTGGCCGGACTCGTGCTCGGCGAGTACCGCAGGCTCGCGACCGTGCCGCCGCCCGCCACGACCGGCGAACCCGCCGCGCCCCGGCTCACCGAACGCGAGACCGAGGTGCTGCGGCTGGTCGCCAAGGGCCTGAGCTACAAGCAGATCGCGCAGCGCCTGGTCATCTCCCACCGGACCGTGCAGAACCACGTGCAGAACACCCTCGGCAAACTCCAGCTCCACAATCGCGTCGAGCTTGTCCGATACGCGATCGAGGCCGGTCTTGACGGCGACCTGGACGGCGACATGTGACCCAAGTCACGCTAGCTTGGCCGGTGTTTGTCACATCCGGCACAGCTGGCTTGCGACGAAGGGAAGAGTCCATGCGGGTCGGAGTTCTGACCGGCGGCGGTGACTGCCCAGGTCTCAACGCGGTCATTCGCGGCATCGTCCGTAAAGGCGTCCAGGAGTACGGGTACGAATTCACCGGCTACCGGGACGGTTGGCGCGGTCCCCTCGAAGGGGACATCGTGCCGCTCGACATCCCGGCCGTGCGCGGCATCCTGCCGCGCGGCGGCACCATACTCGGGTCCTCCCGCACTAACCCGCTCAAGGTCGAGGGCGGCGTGGAGCGCGTCCAGCGCAATCTCGTCGAACAGGGCGTGGACGCGCTCATCGTGATCGGCGGCGAGGACACCCTCGGCGTGGCAGCCACCCTCCACGACGAACACGGCGTCAAGGTCGTCGGCGTCCCCAAGACCATCGACAACGACCTCGACGCCACCGACTACACCTTCGGCTTCGACACCGCGGTCAACATCGCCACCGAGGCCATCGACCGGCTGCACACCACCGCCGAGTCCCACATGCGCGTCCTGGTCGTCGAGGTCATGGGACGGCACGCGGGCTGGATAGCCCTGCACTCCGGCCTCGCGGGCGGGGCCAACGTCATCCTCATCCCGGAACAGCGCTTCGATCTCGACCAGGTCTGCGCGTGGGTCGAGAGCCGCTTCAAGATCCGCTACGCGCCGATCGTGGTCGTCGCCGAGGGCGCCATGCCCAAGGACGGCGACATGGTCCTCAAGGACGGCACCCTGGACTCCTTCGGCCACGTCCGGCTCTCCGGGATCGGCGAATGGCTGGCCAAACAGATCGAGAAGCGCACCGGCAAGGAGGCCAGGACCACCGTCCTCGGCCACGTCCAGCGCGGCGGCACCCCCAGCGCCTTCGACCGCTGGCTCGCCACCCGCTTCGGCCTGCACGCCATCGAGGCGGTCCGCGACGGGGACTTCGGCACGATGGTCGCGCTGCGCGCCACCGACATCGTCCGGGTGCCGATCGCGGACGCCACCGCCCGTATCAAGACCGTCGATCCGCTGCTCTACGAGGAGGTCGGCGTCTTCTTCGGCTAGGGCTGCTCCCCGCCGGAAATTCTTTTGCCCGTCGCTTGCCCGACACCGCTTGTCACCAGCGATCTCCTCGCCCTATTCTCCCTCCACCCGGCATCGGACCTGTCCAGTCCCGCCGCTTCGTTTCCCCCCATTGAGCACATGAGGAGCGCCCGGTATGACGGGTGTGGCGAGTGGGCAGCACGTGCCCCTACTGGCGGTCGCAGGCGGCACCGCATCCGGCAAGTCCACGCTTGCCGAGGCGTTGGCGCGGCATGACCCGGAGACCGTCGGTCTCATCCATCTCGACGACTTCTACGTCCCCGCGCACGATCCTGTGCGCGGGGTACGTACGCGGAGCGCCTCGGGCGCCGACACGCTGGACTGGAACCATCCGGGTTCCATCGACGAGGGGGCCGTCACGGCGGCCGTCGACGCCGCGACCTCCGGCGGACGGTACCGGCTGGTCGTCGTCGAGGGCCTGTTCGCCCTCACCCTCCCCGCCGTCGTCGCCCGCGCCACCTGGCGCGTCTACGTCGACACGCCGGACGACATCCGGCTGGCCCGGAAGATCCTCCGCAAGATCGACGTCCTCGGCCAGGACCCGCGGCTCTCCCTCCTCAACTACCTTCAGAGCGGACGCGAACGCCACGCGGCCTACGTCGCCCCGTCCAGGGCCCGTGCCGATCTCGTGCTCGACGGCACGGCGGACGGCGCGTCGATGCTGCGTGCGGTGACCGCGCTCATGACGCTGCCCCCGAGGAGTGCGGGGAGCTGCGCGATCAGCCACAGCGTGGCGGCACTCGCCCCGCAGGCCGAGCCGCTCGCGGTCTGATCCCTCCCACCGGCCGGTGGGACGTGGCCGCGCGGTTCCTCGCGCCCCTGAGGAACGAGGAACCGCCGCCCGCCGGGCGGACCTTCAGGTTGCGACCGTCACCGACGTCAGCAGCTCGGCCACCACGGCGGGGCCGTTCAGGGTCAGGACGGACTCGGGGTGGAACTGGACGCCGGCGAAGCCGGGGCCGCGCAGGGCGTGGACGTCGCCGGTGGCGGGGTCCAGGCTCAACTCGACCTGGTGCATGGCCAGTTCCTCCGCGACGGCGGAACCGGGGGCGCAGCGGGCGGTGAAGGTGTTGTAGAAGCCGACGGTCTCGGGGCGCCCGAAGAAGTCGATCCGCTCCTGGGCACCCTGCGCGGGACGCGCCTTGCGGACGATGTCGAGGCCGAGTTCGGCGGCGAGCAGTTCGTGGCCGAGGCAGACCCCGAGGATGCCGTGCCGGTGCCGGGCGACGAGATCGGCCGCCAGGCCGCGCAGCAGCCGCATCTTGGGGTCGGCGGTGTCCGACGGGTCGCCGGGCCCGGGGCCGAGGACGACCGGCCCCGGGTGGCCCAGGGCGGTCTCCCGCAGACCGGGCTCGTCGAAGCGCCGTACCGTCACGGCCAGCCCCGAGGAGCGCAGGACGTGCGCGAGCATCGCGGTGAAGGTGTCCTCGCCGTCCACCACCAGCGCGTGCCCGGCCGGCGGCGCCTCGTCCGTACGCGCGGTCCGCATCCGCAGCCAGAACGGGGCGAGGTGCGCCCGCCGGGCGTCCAGCGCCGCCCGTACCCGGATGTCGTCGGCCAGCCTCGGCCGTGCCCCGCTCGCCGGGGCCGCGGGGGCCGGGCGGACCCCGAGGGCGGTCAGCACCCCGGCGACCTTGGCGTGGGTCTCGGCGACCTCGCCGTACGGATCGGAGTGCCGGACGAGGGTCGCGCCGACCGGCACCTTCAGCTCCCCGGCCGGGGAGATGTCGGCGGTGCGGATGAGGATCGGCGAGTCCAGGGTCTGCGCGCCGCCCGCGTCGCGGCCGAGCAGGGCGAGCGCGCCCGCGTAGTAGCCGCGCCCCGCGCCGTCGGGCCCGACCGGCTCGTAGCGCTCGATGACCCGGCACGCGTTCTGCACCGGTGAGCCGGTCACGGTCGCGGCGAACAGCGTCTCGCGCAGCACGTCCCGCACGTCCATGGTGGAGCGCCCGCGCAACTCGTACTCGGTGTGCGCGAGATGGGCCATCTCCTTCAGCCGCGGGCCGACGACGACCCCGCCGAGGTCGCCGACGGTGCACATCATCTTCAGCTCCTCGTCCACGACCATCGTCAGCTCCTCCACCTCCTTCGGGTCGTGCAGGAACGCCAGCAGCCCCTCGGCCGACGGCCCTTCGGCCGGATAGCGGTAGGTGCCGCTGATCGGGTTCATCACCACCGCGCTGCCCGACATCCGTACGTGCACCTCGGGGCTCGCCCCGACCAGGGTCCGCTCGGGCGTGTGCACCACATACGTCCAGTACGCGCCGCGCTCGCCGCGCAGCAGCCGGGCGAAGAGCGCGAGCGCCGCGTCCGGGCCGTGGTCGGCGACCGTGCCCCGGAAGGTGCGGCGGATCACGAAGTTGGCGCCCTCGCCGCGCCCGATCTCGTCCTCGATGACCCGCTCGACGATGCCCGCGTACGTGTCGTCGTCCACGTCGAAGTCGCCGCCCTCGACGCGTACCTCGCGGTCGGGCAGCGCGGCCAGCAGGTCGGCGAGCGCGAACGCGTACGACTCGTCGGGCCGCAGGACGGTCAGCGGGGTGCCGTCGTCGTGGACGTCGAAGCCGCGCTCGCGGATCTGCCGGAACGGGACGAGGGCGAGCGCGTCGGTGGCCGGGGAGCCGTCGGCGGGCGCACCCGTCGGCAGCGGGATGTCGGCCAGCCGCTCGACGGACCCGACCGGGCCGAGCAGCACCTCCACCACGGCGTCCGGGCGGCCGGGCGTACGGCGGTGCAGCAGCGCGAACGGCGGGCAGCCGGGGGCGGTCAGGCGCTCGACGAGGGCGTGCGGGGTGGGCTGGGTGACGTGCACGGCGGTTCCTTCCAAGGGAGTTCGGAAGGGGCGGCCGGCCCGGCGGGGAAACGCCGAAGGCCGCCCCTGGGGGCGGCCTTCGCGAAGTGTCGTGCGCGCGATCAGTGGGCCGCCGGAGGAGCGGTCCACCACCAGTTCTGGTTCAGCGACTGAATCGTCGTTGTCGGCGCGTTCATACCGCCGACCTTAGCGCACGGCCCGCGGGTGGGACAGCCGGTTCCACCCGCGGGCCGGGCCCGTGGTCACGCGCGGCGGCGGTGGGTCAGAACAGCAGGTTGTACGCGTTCCAGCCGCCGCCGATCTGGGACTTGGCAGCGAAGGGTCCGCCCGTCGCCGTCCCGGTGCCCTTGTAGAACCACAAGGTGCCCGAGGCGTCCCGCGCCACGGCGTCCGGCTTCCCGTCGCCGTTGAGGTCGCTGACCCCGACGATGGTGTTGTACGCGTTCCAGCCGCCGCCGACCTTCACCCGCGCCGCGTACGGGGCGGTGGGGCTGCCGGTGCCCTTGTACAGCCACAGCACACCGGCGGTGTCGCGGGCCAGCAGGTCCGCCTTGCCGTCGCCGGTGATGTCACCCGTGCTGATCAGCATATTGAAGATGTTCCAGCCGGGGCCGATCTTCACCTTGGCCGCGAACGGCGCCGCCGGGTTGCCCGTGCCCTTGTACAGCCACAGGTTGCCCGAGGAGTCGCGCGCGATCAGGTCCGGCTTGCCGTCCCCGGTGATGTCCCGGGCGCCGATGATCATGTTGTAGACGCCCCAGCCCGCCCCGGTCTTCAGCCGCGCCTTGAACGGCCCGGACGGCTTGCCGCTGCCCTGGTAGTACCAGAGCACGCCCGAGGTGTCGCGGGCCACCAGGTCACCGGTGCCGTCCGCGCGCAGCGCGGCCATCGCGGTGACCGTGTTGAAGATCTGCCAGCCGGGACCGACCTTGAACTTCGTGTAGAAGGGCGTGGTCGCGCTGCCCGTGCCCTGGTACTGGTACAGGCCGCCGGAGGCGTCGCGGGCCAGCAGGTTGTAGCGCGTGGTGCCGGAGTCCGCCGCCGTGCTGGTCTTGAGCTGGACGTCGCTGGCCTTCACCCAGGCGATCCGGTGGTTGTACCGGATCGGGTAGAAGAGGTTCGTCTTGCCCTGCACCAGCGTGCGGTCACCGGCCGCGGTGCCCGCGAAGGTCCCCGCGAACCAGTAGTCGCCCGCCTTCTGCACACCCGCCGTCGGGTACGCCTGCCCGGACAGCACGCTGTACTTCGTCAGCGACGCGTTGTTCTGCGACTGCACCGGCACATTGGTGCCGGTGTACGCCGCGTCCTCCGGGTACGCCCGGCCGTAGACCGGGATCGAGGTCGCGCCGGTCTTCGGGGTGATCACGCTGGTCGGCGCGACGACCGAGGTGTACTGGCCGCCGGGGTTGCGGAACCACAGCTTCTTGCCGCCGTACCAGATGGCCGTCCAGTCGTTCTGCGCCTCGGCGACGACGTAGGCGCCGCCCGCGAGGACCTTGTTCGACCAGTTGGAGCCCTCGGTCGGCAGCGGGCCCGTACCGACGTACGGGTCGGTCGGCTGCGCGGCGGTGGTGGACGGCGAGGTGTACAGGTACAGGAAGTTCGCGGGCTGCGCGGCCACCGCGGTGCCGCCGTTGGTCAGCTTCGGCTGGTTCGCCGTGCTGTACGGCGGGACGACCCGCACGAGCTGGCCGGCCTTGACCGGACCGCCCGCGCCGCCGGCGCCGTCGGGCGCGCCGAGCAGCGACATGTAGTGGTTCCAGTCGAAGAACGGTCCCGGGTCCCAGTGCTGCGCGCTGACGTTGGTGTCGAGCACGCCCGGCACCTCGTCGTGGCCGATGATGTGCTCACGGTCCAGCGGGATGTTGAACTTCGCGGCCAGGTACTTCACCAGCGTCGCCGAGGACTGGTACTCCTGCTCGGAGACCCACTGGCCGTTCTTGATCGCGTAGCCCTCGTGCTCGATGCCGACCGAGTGCATGTTCACGGTCTTGTTGGCAGCGTGCCACGCCTCGTTCTTGGTCTCCACGGCCTGGGCGACCTGGCCCTGGCCGCCGACCACGTAGTGGGCGCTGGCGTACCGGGACACGTCCTTGAACGTCGCCAGGGTGCCCGCGAAGGTGCCCTCGGCGTCGTGGATGACGATGTAGCGGATGTCCTCGCCGTTGGCGGGCCGGTTCGACTCGTTGTAGTTGCCGAAGTCGTCCGCCGCGGAACCGGCCTTGGCGTAGGCGGCCGGGTCGAAGGTGCAGTGCAGCTCGGCCGGGCACTCCGGAGTCGGGACGGCCGCCGTGCTCGCGAACGTCGCCGTCACCGGGACCTTGGCGGGCTTGACCACCCGCACCGTCGGGTCCGCGGGCAGCGTCAGCGACTGGCCGTCGGTGGTGACCCGGCTGACGCCGGTCTTCACCGAGCCCAGCACGCGCTCCGCGAAGAGCTGCGCGCCCTGCGGGTCGGTCGACTGGCTGTAGCGCGCGATGCCCGCGTACCACTGGCCGGGGTCGGCCGGCAGCGAGCCGGTGGCCTCCTTCTGGTACCGCGCGAGCAGCGCGGCGCCCGCGCGGACGCTCTGCCGCTCGTCGGTGCGTACGTCCTCTTGCGAGGTACGGGTCAGCTTGGCCGCCGCGTCCAGCGTGTGCAGCCGCGGGTCGTCGGTGTTCACCTTCGCCGGGTCGGACCTGAGCGCCCGCGCGGCGTTGAAGTGCTTGGTGACCACCGGGTCGCCGCTGAGGTTCACCTCCGCCAGCTTGTCGGCGGTGCTCGACTCCTCCAGGTCCTCGGGCTCGACCTGGGTCAGCCCCATGACGTTGTACGCGCCCGTAGTGCTCGGCTGTCCGTTGTGCGCTTCCCACAGCGTCTGCTGGTACGAAACGGCCATCAGCACGCTCTGCGGGACCTTGAACTCCTTCGCCGCGGACGCGAAGGCGTCCTGCAACGAGGTGGTGGAGCCATCCGCCTTCGCGTCCGTCCCGCCCCCGGATGACGGTGTCGCGATGGCGATGGTGCCGTAGGTGGCGACGGAGGCCAGCACGACGGCGGCGGCTCCGTAAGCGATCAGTGATTTCTTCCGGCGGTGTCTACGTGTCAACGCGCAGCCCTCGGCTATTCCGGCACGCGAGTCGCGCGCCCTCCCCTTGATGACCGCGGGGTTTGGCGGTCACCGGCCCTGGGGCCGGTCCGGCGGATCGCGAACGGCCCCTTCGGCTGCTGGACCGCTCGTGCAATCAGCCCGACGGGCCTAGGCGGCCAGACATTAGCAGTCACGGAAGGGGCAGGAGTGGACCGGGTCCGTGTCGCCCGCCGGACCTTTCGCCTCCGTTTTCGACCGATGGTGGCCACCGGGTCCGTCTCACTTCCTGAGCGGGGCCATAAGCACGTGACACGACCCCGTAATGTTGGGCCCGTGACCGTGAACGCAGATATCCACGCCGGTGACAACACCTGGCATTCTCTTCCCGCGGCGCAGCAGCCTGAGTGGCCCGACTCCGAGGCTCTGCGCGATGTGATCGCCGACCTCGCCTCGTATCCGCCGCTCGTCTTCGCGGGGGAGTGCGACCAGTTGCGCAGTCGCCTGGCGGCTGTGGCCAAGGGTGAGGCGTTCCTGCTCCAGGGCGGTGACTGCGCGGAGGCGTTCGACGCCGTCGGCGCGGACCAGATCCGCAACAAGCTCAAGACGCTGCTCCAGATGGGAGCGGTGCTCACCTACGCGGCGTCCGTGCCGGTGGTCAAGGTCGGCAGGATCGCCGGGCAGTACAGCAAGCCGCGCTCCAAGCCGACCGAGACCCGCGACGGCGTGACCCTGCCGACCTACCGCGGCGACTCGGTCAACGGCTTCGACTTCACCCCCGAGGCCCGCATCCCGGACCCCGAGCGGCTCAAGCGGATGTACCACGCGTCCGCGTCCACGCTGAACCTGGTGCGCGCCTTCACCACCGGCGGTTACGCCGACCTGCGCCAGGTGCACGCGTGGAACCAGGACTTCGTCAAGTCCTCGCCGTCCGGGCAGCGTTATGAGGCGCTGGCCCGCGAGATCGACAACGCGCTGAATTTCATGGCCGCCTGCGGCACCGACCCGGCCGAGTTCCGCACGGTCGAGTTCTACGCCTCCCACGAGGCGCTGCTGCTCGACTACGAGACCGCGCTGACCCGTACCGACTCGCGGACCGGCCGGCTGTACGACGTGTCGGGCCACATGGTGTGGATCGGCGAGCGGACCCGGCAGCTCGACGGGGCGCACATCGAGTTCGCGTCCCGGATCAGCAACCCGATCGGCATCAAGCTCGGTCCCGGCACCAGCCCGGAGGAGGCGCTCTCCTACATCGAGCGCCTCGACCCGGAGCGCGAGCCGGGGCGGCTGACCTTCATCGTGCGGATGGGCGCCGACAAGGTGCGCGACAAGCTGCCGACGCTGGTGGAGAAGGTCACCGCGTCCGGCGCGCAGGTCGCCTGGGTCTCCGACCCGATGCACGGCAACACCTTCGAGGCGGCCTCCGGCCACAAGACCCGGCGCTTCGACGACGTGCTCGACGAGGTCAAGGGCTTCTTCGAGGTGCACCACGCCCTCGGTACGCACCCGGGCGGCATCCACGTCGAGCTGACCGGTGACGACGTCACCGAGTGCGTCGGCGGCGGCGACGAGATCTTCGTCGACGACCTGCACCAGCGGTACGAGACGGCCTGCGACCCGCGGCTCAACCGCAGCCAGTCGCTGGACCTGGCCTTCCTCGTGGCCGAGATGTACCGCGGGCAGTAGCGCGCGGCGGCCCCACCGGCCGTTTCGTCCAGAGGGGCGCGGATCACACCGATCCGCGCCCCTCGGCGCTTTTCCTGACCAGGGGCGCCGGGTAAGGTAAGGGTAACCTCAGCTCCTGAGGCACTCCTGGGCCCTGATCGGCGGTGACCGCGTGTACGTCTGCTCCTGCTTCGGCATCACCGAGCAGCAGGTCAAGCAGCACGCCGACGACGGCCGCTGCACCCCGCGCCAGATCGCCTCCGCCTGCAAGGCGGGCACCGACTGCGGCTCCTGCGTCAAGCGCATCCAGGGCCTCCTCGGCCGCGGCGCCGCCCCGGCCACCACCCGCACCCAGCGCCTCGCGGCGATGCTCGCGGACGCCCGCGGCGCGGAGCAGCCGGCCGCGGCACGGGTCGAGCCGGACGTCCCGGCGGCGGCCCGCGCCGAGCGGATCGCCGTGCCCGGCGCCAACGAGCCGCCCGCCGCCGCGCAGGCGGCCTGACCGGGGCCGCGAAGCGCGGCTACGGCACCGCGGCGCGCCGGCCGGCGGGACCGTCCGTCAGGATTCCGGCTGCTCGATGAGCTGCGCGATGTACAGCGGCTCGCCCAGCTTCTCGACCAGTTCGAGCTGGGTGTCGAGGTAGTCGATGTGGTGCTCCTCGTCCTCCAGGATCGACTCGAAGATGTTCGCCGAGGTGATGTCGCCCTTGGCGCGCATGACCTCGATGCCGCGCCGCAGGCGGTCGATCGCCTCGACCTCGACCTGGCGGTCGGCCTGGAACATCTCGGTGACCGTCTGGCCCACCCGGACATGGAAGAGCCGCTGGTAGTTCGGCAGCCCGTCGAGGAAGAGAATCCTGTCGGTCAGGATCTCCGCGTGCTTCATCTCGTCGAACGACTCCGACCGGGTGTACTTCGCGAGCTTCGTCCAGCCGAAGTTCTCCTGCATCTTCGCGTGCAGGAAGTACTGGTTGATCGCGGTCAGCTCAGCGGTCAACTGTTCGTTGAGGAACTCGATGACCTCGGGGTCGCCCTGCATGGCAACGCCGTCCTTCCGATCGGGCTGTCAGGTTCCGCGCATCTTCGCACTGCTCAGGCATCTGATCCAGTAAGTGCAGGCTTACGTTCCGGGGCCCGGCTTGCCCGGAAAGACCCCGCCCGGTCGGAAGCATCACGCCCCGTCTGTCACCATGGAGACATGGGTCAGTCCGAACGCCAGACGGGGGAGCTTCCTCCGGGGCAGCGGATCCAGCGGGGCTGGCCGGTCACGCACTACGGCCCCGTACCCCGTTTCACAGCGGACCGCTGGGAGTTCCGGGTCTTCGGCGCGACCGCCGACAACGACAAGACCTGCTGGAACCACGAGGAGTTCTCCGCGCTGCCGTATGCCACGGTCGTCGCCGACTTCCACTGCGTCACGAAGTTCTCGATGCTCGGCATCGAATGGGGCGGGGTTTCCACCGATACCGTGCTGAAACTGGCGCCGCCCGCCGACGACGTCACGCATGTGATGGTGTGGGCCGAATACGGATTCAGCTCGAATCTGCGGATCGAGGACTTCATCGACGACAAGTCGATATTCGCGACCCATAAGGGCGGCGAACCCCTCACCGCGGAACACGGATTTCCGGTCCGCCTCGTCGTCCCCGGCCTCTACGCCTGGAAGGGCCCCAAATGGGTCCGCGGGGTGGAGTACATGACGGCGGACCGCCGCGGCTTCTGGGAGGAGCGCGGCTATCACAACCTCGGTGACCCCTGGAACGAGCAGCGGTACTCGTACCAGGAGGAGCCGGGCGACGGGCCCGAGCTGTAGCGGCTCAGTGGTGGTACTGGTGCACCACCGCGTGGCCCTTGCCCCGCCCGATCAGCCACTTGTTGACCGGGGTCGTGACGGCGAAGGCCACCACGAAGGAGAGCGCCAGGCTCACCCAGAACAGGGCGTCGGCCAAGGTCGCGTCCATGGCGCCGGGGAAGACCAGGATCGTGCCGTTGTCGGCCAGCTCCATGAAGATGATCGACACGGTGTCGGCGGCGAGCGCCACCCGCAGCGCCGAGCGCGGGTCCAGGCCCGCGCGCAGCACGCCGCGCATGGTGAGCGAGTAGCCGAAGACGAAGGCGAGCACGATCGCCAGCAGCATCGTCCGCACGTTGTCCCAGCCGAGCGCCGTGCCGATCAGCATGCCGAGGACCTCGCCGATGGCGCAGCCGGTGAGGCAGTGCAGCGTCGCCTGGGCGGCCGTCCGCCAGCCCGCCCCGCCGCCGCTGCCGCCGTGGCGCGCGTGCGCCGCGTGGTCGTGAGCTGCCTGGCCATGAGCTGCCTGATCGTGCGCCGCGTGGTCGTGGGCCGTGTGCTCGTACGCCATGGGATGTCCCCGTCCTCAGGAAGTGCGTGCGGTGCCTTGCGGTCAGCACAACCACATACCCCCTGGGGGTATTCCTGAGGGGCCGGGAACAGCCCCTATCCGCGCAGCTCCTTCAGCAGCTTCACGTCCGACGCGTGCCCCTCGGGCCCGCCCGGCGTCTCGATGACCAGCGGCACGCCCTCCGTCGCCGGGTGCCGCAGCAGCTCACGGAACGGCTCCGCGCCCAGATGGCCCGCGTCGATGTTCGCGTGCCGGTCCTTGCGCGCCCCGCACACGTCCTTGCTGCCGTTGGCGTGCACCAGCCGCAGCCGCCCCTCGCCCGCCGTCGCCGCCAGTTCGTCCAGCATCGCCGTCATCCCGCCGGGCGCCGCCATGTCGTGCCCCGCCGCGAAGGCGTGACAGGTGTCCAGGCACACCCCGAGCCGGGGATGCCGGTCGAGCGCCGCCATGTACGGGCCCAGGTCCGCGACCAGCGAGCACAGCGAGGAGCCCTGCCCCGCCGTCGGTTCCAGCAGCAGCCACGGGTCGTCGTCGTGCGTCAGCTCGTCCAGCAGCGGCCGTACCCGCTCGCGCACCTGCGCCAGCGCCACCTCGCGGGTCCTGCCGCCGGTCGCCGAGCCGGTGTGCACCACCACGCCCAGCGCGCCGATCGCCCGCGCCCGGCGCAGCGAGTGCCGCAGCGACTCCACCGAGCGGTCCACCGTCGCCTCGGTGTGCGAGCCGAAGTTGATCAGATACGGCGCGTGCACGTACGCGGGCAGGTCCAGCTCCGCGCAGCGCGTCCGGAACTCCTCGTCCTGGGCAGGGCTGCCGGGCGGAGTCGCCCAGCCGCGCGGATTGGCCGCGAAGACCTGGACGGTCTCCGCGCCGATCCGCTCCGCGTACCCCAGCCCCACGGTGGCCAGCCCGCCGGCCACCGGCACATGGCTGCCCACCGGATTGCGCGACCGCATCAGCCCGCCGCACCCGTCGGCGCGTCCGTCACCACACGCATCAGCGCACCCAGATGGTGATCGTCGCGCCCTTGGGCGCCTGCCCGCCGCCGTCGGGGGACTGGCTGAAGACGGTGTCGCCGAAGAACACGGTGATCACCCGGACGTCGAAGCCCGCGTCCTGGAGGATCTGCTTGGCCTCGTCCTTCTTCTTGCCCGTCACGCCCGGCACGTCGAACTGCTGCTGGCCCTTGGACACGGTGATCGTCACCGTGTCGCCGGTGCCGACCTGCGTCCCCACCTCCGGGGACGCCAGCGCGACCTGGTCCTTGTCCGCGACGTCGGAGAACACCTTGTCCGGCGCCAGGACGACCTTCAGACCCGCGTCCTCGATCTGCTGCTGCGCGTCGGTGACCGAGTCGCCGATCACGTCCGGCACGTCGACCGGAGCCCCGCGCGACACCTTGATCGCCACCGGGGTGTCGGGCGCCCGGCGGATGCCGCCGGCGGGGTCGGTGGAGACGACCTGACCGCGGGGCACGTCCTCGCTGAACTCCTGGGCCACCGTGCCGGGCGTCAGACCCGCGTCCTTCAGCTCCTTGCGCGCGGTCTCCAGCGGCTTGCCCCGGACGTCGGGCACCTGGACCTGCTGCGGGCCCTTGGAGACCTTCAGCGTCACCGTGCCGTTGTCCCGGACGCGCTTGCCGGGGCCCGGATCCGTCGAGATCACCTTGCCGCGCGGCACCGTGATCGAGAAGTCCCGTGTCACCTTCGCGCGCAGCCCCGCCGCGTCCAGCTTCTTCTCCGCGTCGGCCTGCGACAGCGCCAGCACCGCGGGCACCTTCGTGAACTGCCCGTCGCTGATGTACCAGACGCCCGCGCCGACCCCGAGCAGCACCAGCAGCGCCAGCACCACCGCCAGCGGCCCGCGCCGCCGCGGCGCACCGTCCCCGCGGCCCCGCCGCCGCGGCTGCCGCGGACCCGCGGGCGGCTCCTCGGGCGGCGGGGGCGGCAGCAGCAGCCTGCTCGTACGGTTCATCTCGCCGCTGTCGGCCGCCGCCGGTACCGGCGGCGCGGACGCGGGCATCGGCTCCGACGCGAAGGCCGCCGACGGATAGCGGTGGACGACGCTGGTCGGGTCCTCGGACCCGGCGCCGCTCATCTCGCCGATGGTGTCCGCGGGCTCGCGGTCCAGCTGCGCCGGGGTCAGCGCCGCCCGCACGTCGCGCACCTCGGCCAGCAGGTCCACGGCGTCCGCGGGCCTGCCCCGCGGGTCACGGCAGGCGGCCCGCGCCACCAGGGCGTCCAGCGCGGGTGCCAGACCGGCGACGACCGAGGACGGGGCGGGCACGTCCTCGTTGAGGTGCTGGAACATCACCTGCGCGGGCGTCGTCCCGTCGTACGGCTTGCGGCCGGTCAGCGTCTCGTACAGCACGACCCCGCACGCGTACACATCCGTGCGCTGGTCGACCACGCCGTGCCCGATCTGCTCGGGGGCGAGGTACGAGACGGTGCCCAGCAGCGAGCCGGTCGACGCGCTGGTCTGAGTGTCCACCGCCCTGACCAGGCCGAAGTCGGCGACCTTCACGCGGCCGTCGTCCCCGATCAGCACATTCTCCGGCTTCATGTCGCGGTGGACCAGGCCCGCGCGGTGTGCGGCGCCGAGCGCCGCCAGCACCGGCTCCATGATGTCCAGCGCCGCCCGCGGCTGGAGCGCCCCGCGCTCGCGCACCACGTCGCGCAGCGTGCAGCCGGCCACGTACTCCATGGCCAGATACACGTAGGTGCCGTCGGCGCCCTGGTCGAACATCCCGACGACATTCGGGTGTGCCAGCTTCGCCACGGCTTTGGCCTCGCGGATGAAGCGCTCGACGAAGCCGGTGTCGGTCGCCAGGGCCGGGTGCATCACCTTGAGCGCGAGCACCCGGTCGAGGCGGGTGTCCACGGCCCTGTACACCGTGGCCATCCCCCCGACAGCGATGCGCGCCTCGACCCGGTAACGGCGGTCGAGCGTCTGCCCGACGAGCGGGTCCTGCACGGTCGTGTCCACGATCGCCGATTCTACGAGGCCGGAATGCCCCGAACGGCGCTGCGCGCCCGGTCTGTACCCCACCTGTTGCGTGCCGCAACGCTTCCGTGACCTCCCGTCCCCCTGCCCGGGGTCGGCGCCCTTCCCCGGGGCTCCGCCCCTGTACGGCCCTCCACGGAGGGCGGCGGGCCGATCCTTCAAGGGTCGCGGTGGGCACGTCCTGTGCGCGGTGGACGCGGGGCCCTGGACCTAGAAGGCGGGGCGTTCGGGGTCGAGGGAGGGGAGACCTTCGGGCGGGGAGGAGGGGAGGGCGAAGTGGCGGCGGGGGATACGCCCGGCACGAAAGGCCAGGCGCCCGGCCGAAACGGCGTGACGCATGCCCTCGGCCATGAGAACCGGCTGCCGCGCCCGCGTGACGGCCGAGGCCAGCATGACGGCGGCGCACCCGAGTTCCATGGCGAGCGCGGCGTCGGACGCCGTCCCCGCCCCGGCGTCGAGGACGACGGGAACACCGGCCCGCTCGGTGATGAGCTGAAAATTGTGCGGGTTGCGGATTCCGAGCCCCGACCCGATCGGCGACCCGAGCGGCATGATCGCCGCGCACCCCACATCCTCCAGCTTCCGCGCCAGCACCGGATCGTCGCTGGTGTACGGCAGCACCGTGAAGCCGTCGTCCACCAACGTCTCGGCGGCGTCGAGGAGTTCGACCGGATCGGGCAGCAACGTCCGCTCGTCCGCGATGACTTCCAGCTTCACCCAGTCGGTGCCGAGGGCCTCACGCGCCAGCCGCGCGGTCAGCACGGCCTCACCGGCCGTGAAGCACCCGGCGGTGTTGGGCAGCACACGGATGCCGTGCCGCCGCAGCACCGACAGCACCGACCCCTTCGTCGTGGGGTCGAGCCGCCGCATGGCGACGGTGGTCAGCTCCGTACCGGACGCGAGCAGCGCCTGCTCCAGCACCTCCAGGCTCGGCGCCCCGCCGGTCCCCATGATCAGCCGCGAGGAGAAGACGGCGTCCCCGATCCGCAACGGGTCGCTGACGTCGACAGCGGAAGTCGTCATCCCTCAGCCCCCCTGCACGGCGGTGAGGATTTCCACGCGGTCACCGTCGGACAGCGGCGTCGCCGCCCACCGGGTGCGCGGGACGACCGTCTCGTTGAGGGCGGCGGCCACGCCGGAGGCGGCCGGGGTGAGGTCGGCCACCAGGGCGTCGAGGGCGAGGGGCGCGGGCAGGGAGCGGCGCTCGCCGTTCACCAGGACCGTGATCGTCATACGGTCTGCTCCTCACGCGCGGCGGCGGCCGGGGGACCGGATACGGGGAAGACGGGCACCGGGACGGCCGCGAAGCGGGAGGCGGCGAACGGCCGCGCGTACGCGGGCAGTTCGTCCGTGACCAGCGCCTCCGCCATGATGTCGCCGGTGATCGGGGTGAGCAGCACGCCGTTGCGGTGGTGGCCGGTGGCCAGCAGCAGGCCGTCCAGCGCGCCGCGGCCGAGGAGCGGGGCGTTGTCCGGGGACCCCGGCCGCAGGCCCGCCAGGGTCTCGGTGAGCGGCAGTTCGGTGATGCCGGGCACCAACTCGTGGGCGTCCCGGAGGAGTTCGTAGACCCCGCCCGCGGTCACCGTGGTGTCCCAGCCCAACTCCTCGCTGGTCGCGCCGAGTACCAGCTCCCCGTTCTCGCGCGGCACCAGGTACACGTGGCTGCCGCGCACCACCGCCCGGACCGTACGGGACAGGAACGGCGCGTGGCCCGGCGGGATGCGCAGCCGCAGGATCTGCCCCTTCACCGGCCGTACCGGCGGCAGCGCGGCCTCGGGCACGCCCGCGATCCGGCCGCTGTCGCTGCCCGCGGCCAGCACCGTACGACCGGCCGTGACCGCCGTACCGTCGTCGAGCAGCGCGCCGACGGCCCGGCCGCCCGAGATCTCGACGCGGGCCACCGCCGAGCGGTGCAGGACCACACCGGCCAGCTCCGTGGCCCGCAGCAGCGCCGTGGCGAGACGGCGCGGGTCGACCTGGTGGTCGCCGTCCACCCGCAGTCCGCCGCGGACACCGGGGGCGAGCAGCGGTTCGAGGCGGCGGCAGTCCCGGCCGCTCAGCCACTCCGAGGGCAGGCCCAGCGAGGTCTGGAAGGCGTGCAGATCGCGCAGGTGCGCGCGGTCGTCGGCGTCCAGCGCGACGGTCAGGGTGCCGCAGGCGCGGAAGCCGACGTCGAGGCCGGTCGCCTCGGTCAACTCGGCCACGAAATCCGGGTATCGGCGCGCCGACGCCAGATTGAGGTCCAGCAGCGTCTGCTCGCCGTACTGCGATTCGGTGACCGCTGCCAGCATGCCCGCCGCCACCCGCGCCGCGCCGCCGCCGGGGTCCGGGTCGGCCACGGCGGTCCGCAGGCCGCGCTGCGCCGCCCGCCAGGCGGTGACCAGCCCGATGATGCCGCCGCCCACCACCAGGACGTCGTACGACGCCGCCGCGCGGGAACTCCGCGGCGCGGCCGTCGGAGCCGCCGGTCCGCTCGGCGCCGCCGGTTCAGGTGTACCCATCGAATACCGCCCTCCCTTCGCCGGAATGACCCGGATCAGGTTCGTACGGTCGGCGGCCGTCCAGCCGCCCTCTCAGCCCGGTGCGTCCGGGCTCCCGCGTGTTCTCTGGCCCCGACACCATATCCCCGCCCGCCGCCCGGGGGTGGCCCGGCGTCGTCGGCGGCCCGTACCGACTACCGTGAATCATGTGAACGACGTCGTGATTGTCGGGGCCGGGATGGCCGGGGTGCAGACGGTGGTCTGCCTGCGCGAGCAGGGCTGGCGGGACGGCATCGTGCTGGTCGGCGACGAGCCGCACCCTCCGTACGACCGCCCGCCGCTGTCGAAGGCGGTCCTGCTCGGCACGGCGGGCGAGGACACCGACGTCCGCTTCGACGTCGACTTCGACGCCCTGGACGTGGATCTGCGCCTGGGCGTACGGGCGCAGGGGCTGCGGCCAGCCGACCACGAGGTCGTCACCGACAAGGGCGGCCTGCGCTACGGCCGTCTCGTCGTCGCGACCGGCGCCTACCCCGTGGCCCTGCCCGGCACGGCGGGCCTGCCCGGCGTCCACCTGCTGCGCACCCTGGACGACGCGGCGGCGCTGCGCCCGGTGCTGGACGCCCACAAGGACGTCGTGGTGGTCGGCGCGGGCTGGATCGGCGCCGAATTCGCCACCGCGGCGCGGCAGGCGGGCTGCGAGGTGACCGTCGTGGAGGCCGCGGACCGGCCGCTGTCCGGCGCGCTGCCCGCCACCATCACCGGCCACATGCGGGCCTGGTACGCCGACGCCGGGGTACGGCTGCTCACCGGCACCGCCGTCGCCGAGGTCGAACCCGGCGCCGTGGTGCTCGCCGACGGCACCCGGCTGCCCGCCGCGGCCGTCGTGGTCGGCATCGGCGCCAGGCCCGCCACCGGCTGGCTGGCCGGTTCCGGCGTCGGCCTCGGCCCGGACGGCGCCGTACTCGCCGACGACCGGCTGCGCACCACCGCGTCCGACGTGTACGCCGTCGGCGACTGCGCGTCGTTCCCGTCCGCGCGCTACGGCGAGCGGCTGCTCATCCACCACTGGGACAACGCCGTGCAGGGCCCGCGGACCGCCGCCGCCAACGTCCTCGGCGGCGACGAGGCGTACGACCCGGTGCCGTACTTCTGGTCCGAGCAGTTCGGCCGCTTCGTGCAGTACGCAGGGCACCACACGGGCGCCGACACGATGCTGCTGCGCGGCGACCCGGCGAGCCCGTCCTGGTCGGTGTGCTGGCTGCGCGGCGGCGCCCTGGCCGCGCTGCTGGCCGTGGACCGGCCGCGGGACCTGGCGCAGGCCCGCAAGCTGGTCGCCCGCGCGGCGGTGCTGGACCCGGCGCTCGCCGCCGACCCGGCGGTGCAGCTCAAGTCGGCGGCCCTGCGCTGAGCGGGGCGTCCCGCTAACGGCGCAGTGCCGCAGCGGTTGTCGGCGGCGGGTGGCACCCTTGTCCTGTGACTGTTTTCTCGTCGGTTGACGCACACATTGACGCTCTCGTCCCCTCGTGGCTCACGCTGCCCGAGGTCGCGGAGCGGCTCGGACTCGACATCACCCGGATTCGCCCCCTCATCAAGGAGGGCCAGCTCATCGCGGTCCGCCGCGGTGAGAACAAGGTGCTCATGGTGCCCGCGGACTTCGTCGGCGAAGGCGCCATCACCAAGGGCCTGTCCGGCACGCTCACCGTGCTCAAGGACGACGGGTTCTCGGACGATGAGGCGCTGGAATGGCTCTTCACGCCCGACCCGAGCCTCCCCGGCACCCCCGCCCAGGCACTGCGCGAGAATCGCGGGACCGAGGTGAAGCGCCGAGCGCAGGCGCTCGCCGTGTAACCCGTACGCCTCAGGGGGAACCGCCCGCATGACGACCACCGCCGCCGCCACCGCCGTGGGTACCGCCCGTGACCGGCTCGCCGCCGCCCGGCTCTATCTGTGCACCGACGCCAGGACCGAGCGCGGCGACCTCGCCGAGTTCGCGGACGCGGTACTGAGCGGCGGGGTGGACGTCATCCAGCTCCGGCACAAGGGCATCGAGGCGGGGGCCGAACTGGCGGCCCTCGCCGTCCTCGCCGAGGTCTGCCGCAGGCACGGCAAGCTCCTCGCGGTCAACGACCGCGCCGACGTGGCGCACGCGGCCCTGGCCGACGTCCTGCACCTCGGCCAGGGGGACCTGCCGGTCCCGGCCGCGCGCGCCATCCTCGGCGAGGAGGTGCTGATCGGGCGCTCCTGCCATGCCGCTTCCGAGGTGGACGCCGCCGCCGTGGAGCCCGGCGCCGACTACTTCTGCACGGGGCCCGTCTGGCCCACGCCCACCAAGCCGGGGCGTCCCGCCCCGGGGCTCGACCTGGTCCGGCACGCCGCCGGGCTCACGACCGACCGGCCCTGGTTCGCCATCGGCGGCATCTCCCTCGACAACATCGCCCAGGTCCGCGCCGCCGGTGCGCGCCGCGTCGTCGTCGTCCGCGCCCTCACCGAGGCCGCCGATCCCGCCGGTGCGGCCTCCGCCCTACGCGCCGCCCTCGCCTGACACCTAGGCGGTGAGCATTCCCAGGGCCCGGGCCCCTGGACGGTCCTCTCCCGCAGGCGGCAAGCCGATCTTTTCGGGGCGCGGCCCCGAGGCGGTCTTTCTGCCAGGGCGGCTGGCCGGTCTTTTCAGGGGCGCGTGGAACTGCGCGACCAGCCCCCACCGGGCTGTCAGCCCGGAAACAACAGCATCTGCCCCGCTGGGGCCGGTTCTCAAAGGCCCGCCACCGCCGTGGCCGAGCGCGCAGTTCCCCGCGCCCCTGAAAACCCGGCGTGCCGCCCCCGGCAGAGAAACCGCCCGGGCCCGCGCCCCGGAAAACCCGGTGTGCCGCCCAGCGCAAGGAGGCCGCCCGGGGGCGCGCCCCTCACTACACGGTGTGCCGCCCCCGGCAGAGGGACCGCTCGGGGTCGCATCCCGGGAAAGCGGGGACCCGCGGGAGGGGAAGGTGGCTTCGGCGGGGCCTGACGGGGGGCGAGCCCCGGGGAAGGCGCGGGCATGGGCGCCAAGCCCACCCGGTGTCCAATCCGTGGACCGCCGGTGGCCAGGAAATGGACGTACGAGGTCATATCGCCCCGTCCGGTTACGGACGGTGGCCAGCCGGGGCTAGCCTTCAAGGCATGGCTTTGGGGACACCTTCCACGCGAACAGACCGGGCGATCACGATCCGTGAGCTCCTGGCGCGGGGCGAGCGCTCGTACTCGTTCGAATTCGCCGCGCCGAGGACGGAGAAGGGCGAGCGGACGCTGTGGAACGCGATCCGCAGGATCGAGGCGGTCGGCCCCACGTTCGTGTCGGTGACCTACGGCGCGGGCGGCTCCTCGCGGGAGGGCACGGTGCGGGCCACGGACCGGATCGTGTCGGACACCACGCTGACCCCGTGCGCGCACCTCACGGCCGTGAACCACTCGGTGGCCGAGCTGCGCAACATCATCGGTCAGTACGCGGACGCCGGAATCCGCAACATCCTGGCTGTGCGCGGTGACCCGCCGGGCGACCCGCTCGCGGAGTGGGTGCCGCACCCGGAGGGCCTGACGTACGCGGCGGAACTGGTCCGGCTGATCAAGGAGTCCGGCGACTTCTGCGTCGGCGTGGCCGCGTTCACCGAGATGCACCCGCGCTCCACCGACCCGGCCGAGGACACCCGGCACTTCCTGGACAAGTGCCGCGCGGGCGCCGACTTCGCCATCACGCAGATGTTCTTCGATGCGGAGGACTACCTGCGGCTGCGCGACCGGGTCGACGCGGCGGGGTGCAGCACCCCGATCATTCCCGAGGTCATGCCGGTCACCAACGTCCGGCAGATCGAGCGTTTCGCCCAGCTCGGCAACGCCCCCTTCCCCTCCGACCTGGCCGAACGCATCCTCGCGGTGCAGGACGACCCGGTCGCGGTCCGGGCGATCGGCATCGAGTTCACCACCGAGATGTGCCGCCGTCTGATGGCGGAGGACATTCCGGGGCTGCACTTCATTACTCTTAACCACTCGACAGCGTCGCTGGAGATCTACGAGAACCTCGGTCTGCACCAGCGGACGTGACCGGCTCGGTACAGTCGGCTCGGTCCAGTTAAGGAAGTGGGCGCATGGGCTACTCGGTGCTGTACGTCGCCTTCGGAATCGTCGCGCTGTGGCTGCTCGGTGAGGTACTGCTCCAGTACAAGGCGCGGCTGCGCTATCGCGTACTGGCCTTCGCCGGGTTCCTGGGCGTGGTCGTCGGCGTGTCCCAGCGCAATGTGATCATCATCGTGCTCGGCGCGCTCGCCTTCGGCGCGGGCCAGTCCTTCGTGACGCTCTCCTACAAGCGCGGCTTCTCCACCGGCTGGGCGCTCGGCGGGCGTCCCGGCTCCAGCCGCCGCCGCAGGAAGGGCGGGGTGACCGAGCCGGTGCTGGAGGTCAGCCCGGTCGAGGAGGAATACCCGGAGGAATTCGCCGCCGCCCGGCAGCCGGGTCCGCGCGACGAACTCGACGCGGACGAGCCCGATCTGTTCGGCGGCGGGCGGCCGTTGGACTCCGGCCAGATCTACCAGCCGGTCCCGATGCACGAGGACAGCGGCGAATACCCGGTCTACGACGGCCAGTCGACGTACACCCCCGACCCGTACACCAGCGGCGGCTACGAGGGGTATGGCGCGCAGGGCTATGCGGGCTGGGGCGGCGAACCCCAGCCCGCGGCGGCCTCCTACGCCGGTGACGGCTCCGACCAGTCCGGCTGGGGCGGCCACGAGTACGGCTACGACCCGGGCGCCTACCAGGAGCCCGCCCCCGCCCCCTACGGCTACGACACCCCGGCCGGCGGCGGCGAGCCCTACCCGTACCCGTATCCCCAGCCGCAGCCGCGGTACGAGACCTACGGCGGTCAGCAGGAGCAGGAGCAACAGCCGCTGGGCAGCGACCCGTACGGCTACCCGTACCAGCAGCAGCCCGACCCGCAGACGCAGCCGTACATCCCCCAGCAGCAGTACCAGTCGCCGTACGAGCAGCAGCAACCGCCCCAGCAGGAGCAGCAGCCGCAGTACGCCGACCCGTACGACCCCTACCGCTACTGAGAGTTCGCCCCGCCGCCCGGCCCGCTACCCGGCCTGGGTGCGGGCCGCGTGCAGCAGTGACGGCAGCCGGGCCGCCGCCGTGCCCAGGCCGTTGGGCGCGGCCCAGGTCTGGGCGGGCAGCACGGCGGCCACGTGCGGGAAGTCCCGCCGCAGCGTCTCCTCCTCGTACCGGTGGCAGCCCTCGTGCCAGGTGAGGATGCCCGCCAGCCAGTCGCGCAGCTCCTGCGCGTAGCCGAGCAGCACCTCGCGCGCCGCGTCGTCGAGTGCGAACTCCTCGAAGAGCGTGGGCAGTTGGTTCTCGGTGATGTGCTGGAACTCCTGCATCCGCGCGGCCATCAGATCCCCGACCACGTCCATCGCCTCCTGCGGCGAGCAGTCCAGGAAATTCTGCACGACGAGCACCGCGTTGTGGATCTCCCCCTCGAACTCGATCTCCTTGCGGTACGAGAACACGTCGTTGAGCAGGCAGGCGAAGTCGGCGGCGGCCACCTCCATGGACTGCACGGGCCGCGAGCGGTAGACGGCGTCCGGCAGCGCGTCACCGTGGCCGATCCGCGACAGGCTCATCGTCAGGTCGGAGCCGAAGGTCTTGCGGCGCATCTCGATGTAGTCGACCGGGTCCGGCACCCGGTTCTGCTTCTGGTTGGCCAGCTCCCACAGCCAGCTCTCGCACATGTCCTCGACGGCGAAGCGGAATTTGCCCCGCGCGTCGGGGGACATCGGGCCCGCGGTGCGCCGCCACAGGTCCGCCAGACCCCGTTCCAGCGCGCTCACCGGCGTGGGCGCGGGCTCGTCGCCCAGCGGCATGAACAGCTTGAACCGCTCGGTGGCCAGCCGGGCCGCTCCGGTGTCGGGGGACCGGCCGAAGACCAGCGGGTAGTAGTCGTCGCCGTAGGTGCCCCAGGTCAGCCAGTCCGTGGTGAGGTTCAGCTCCTCCGGCGAGGCCGCCGGGTGGATGCCCGCCGCGCACAGCGCGAAGTCGTAGTCGGCGAGCTTGCGTTCGTTCCACAGCCCGCCGGGGACGGGGAAGCCGGGCTCCGCGCCGAGGATGCCCATCGCCCGGCCCCACTCCATGTTGTGCCGCCGGGCGGTGTCCAAGTGCGGGCTGAGCGTGGTCTCGAACGGCATGTGGATCTCGGCGCGCCGGACCGTGTCGGTGGGCTGGTGCGGGGCGTGCGAGAAGGACCGGGCGCGCTGCGGCAAGGTCGCGGCCAGCGAGTGCAGGATCTGCGCGGCCGAGGTGCCCAGGCCCGTCGGCCCGCCGATCGCGCCGCCGCCGATACCGGCGCCCGCGCCCACGGCGCGGGAACTGCCGTCCGCGCCGTTCATGTACCGGCTGGAGCGCATGTGCCACTCGTGGCCGCCCGACTGCCAGTCCTGGAGTCCCTTGACGTACGCGAAGACGCCGAGACGTTCCTGCGGGGTCAGGCCGAACTGCCCGAACAGCGGCTCCACTTCGGTGAGAGCGGTGTGCTCGAACTGGTGCAGCCGCGAGGTCAGCAGGTCGTTCACCCGGTCCGCTGCCTGCTGGGCGGTCAGATCGAGGAACCGCTCAAGGACCAGGACGGCGTTGGAGAGTTCGCCCTCGTCCTCGATCTCGCGCTGGTACGAGAACAGGTCGTTGCGCAGGTGCACGCTGTCCGCGAAGCAGTCGCGCAGCACCCGCATCGCACGGCTCCCGGCGATCCGCGCCGGTACCTCGGCGCCCGCCGCGTGCTCGATCAGATTCGCCGACCAGGGCGCGCCGCCCACCTTGCGGCGCATCTCGATGTACTCGATCGGATTCGAGACCCGGCCCGCGTTGATGTTGGACAGCTCCCAGAGCGACTCCTCCAGCAGGTAGTACGTGCTCTCGTGGAACCGCTCCCTGAAGTCCTGCGACATCGTCGGCACCGTGCGCGCCCACAGGTCCGCGAGCCCCGCCTCGACCTGGTTGGTCGGCTCCGGCACCGGCTGTCCGGGATCCACCGGCATGAAGGCGGGCAGCCGGTCCAGGTACGCCTTCGCGCCCTGCATGTCCTGGCTGCGCTTGAAGATGTCCAGGAAGTGGTCGTCGAAGAAGAACACCCACACGTACCAGTCGGTGACCAGGTCCAGTTCGGGACCCGACGCGTCGGGATGGGTGTACGCGCACAGCAGCGCGTAGTCGTGGGCGTCGTAGTCCGCCTCGTCCCAGATCCCTGAGCCCTCGATCATGTCCATCTCGCGGGCCCACGCCTTGGAGTGCTCCCTGGCCCGTTCCAGGTGGGGGTTGAGCCGCGCCGGATACGGCACGTAGAACTGCGGGAGTTCGAAGGGCTGCGGCATGCTTCGTACGGCCTTCCGCTCGGTGATCACGGGCCGCCGTTCACGCTAGGCGGCCACCGCGCGCCCCCGGAGCGCCCACCGGGCTTTTCCGTCCGATCGGTTGAATCCGGGCGGTGGTCCGCTTAAGGATCTTCGCGGCGGTAACGGGGGCGGCAAGAGGCGGACAGCGGACGGGAATCCGTCGAGCGAGCCGTCAACGAGCGCGCGGCGCACGCCCGTTCACCGGCTGCCGCCGGGCCCGCCCATGATCAGGTCCGCCACGATCGCGCCCGACATGCCCGCGTGCGGCAATCCGCCGCCGGGGTGGGCCCAGCCGCCGACCCGGTAGAGACCGGGCAGCGCGTCGGCGTTGGGGGAGCGCAGCAGTGAGCCGTGCGCGCCCGCGAGCGCGGGCGCGGGCACCGAGCCGCCCGGTGCGCCGGTCTCGCGTTCCGTGTCCGCCGGTGTCCGCACGATCCGCCACAACTCCCGCTCCCGCAGGCCGGGTACGGCCGCCTCCGCGGCGGCCACCGCCCGCTCGGCGACGGCGTCGGCGGCGCCGGGAGCCGTCCAGTCCAGGCCGGCCCGGCCGTGCGGCGGCACGGTCACCCTCACGGTGACCGCCTCGTGCCCGTCGTCCGGGCGCAGCGCGGGGTCGTCGGGCCGCAGCACCGTCACCGTGGGGACGGCGTCCGTGGTGCCGGGGGAGTCGAATGCCCAGGTCAGCGCGCGCTCGCGGTCCGGGGCGTGCACGACCGTACGGTGCACGGCGTCGGCCGGGCGCGCGCCGCGCAGCGCCAGGTGGACGGTGAGGACGCCCCGCGGGTGCCGCGGGCCCCAGTCGGGCAACTCGTCCTCGGACTCCCAGGGCAGCACGTGGTCCCGGTAGAGCGCGGGCAGCGGCGCGCCCGCCACCACGAAGTCGGCCTCCGCCGTACCGCCGTCGGCCAGTTCCACCCCGGCGGCCCGGCCGTCCTTCTCCAGCACCCCGGTGACCTCGGCGCCGAACCGGAACTCCACCTTCCGCGCCAGACAGCGCGCGTACACCGCGTCCGCCAGCGCCCGCAGCCCGCCGGGCACGTACCAGACCCCGAAGGTCTGCTCCACGTACGCCAGTACGGTCGCCGAGGCGGGAGCGGTGCGCGGGTCGAGGCCGTAGTCGAGCGGATAGCTCTCCAGCAGCGCGGCCAGCCGGGGGTCGCGCAACTCGCCGTCCGCGACGGCGGACAGGGTCCGCGCCCGCGCCGCGCGCCGCAGCAGACCGCGCTTCCCGGCCGCCGGATACGGATCCTCGCGCAGCGCGGCGGTCGCCCCGGACACCGCGTCCTCCAACAAGGGCCTGCGAGTGGCCTCCCAGGCTTCCCGGGCGCGCAGCATGACCTCGCTCCACCGCTCGCCGTTCCCGGCCCCCAAAGCGCCGTCCAGCGCCTCCATGACCCCGGAGCGCGAGGCGTTGGGCAGCGTCAGATCCGTACCGTCGGCGAAGACGTGGCGGGCGGCCGGATCGGCCTGCGCCAGACCGACGGACTGTTCGAGCGACTCCCGGCCGGTCTTGACGAACAGATCGCGCTGCACGGCGGGCAGCAGCAGGAGACCGGGGCCGGTGTCGAAGGCGAAACCGTCCCTCTCGACCCGGCCCACACCGCCGCCGTACGTCGCCGACCGCTCGTGCACCACCACCCGGTGGCCGCCGATGGCGAGCCTGGCCGCCGCCGCCAGCGAGCCCATACCCGCGCCGATCACCGCAATCCGTGCCATGGCAGGGACTGTATCGAAGGCCGCCCGACAGGCTCTCAGGTGGGCGCCGGGGTGCCGTTCCGGTTCTTGCGCTCCCTGCGCTCCCTGCGGCGGCGCAGCGCGCGCCGGATCCGGGACAGCAGCAGGAGCACGACGGTCATGCCGAGCACCAGCAGCACCGCCGCGATGATCGCGGCCGGCAGCGGATGGAAGAGCGCGAAGGTGACGATGCTCGCGACGCCCAGGTCCTCGGCGAGGCTGACCACGATATTGCTCGCGGGCTCGGGCGAAGTGTTCACCGCCAGCCTCGTGCCCGCCTTCACCAGATGGCTGGCCAGCGCCGTGGACCCGCCGACCGCGCCCGCCGCCAGCTCCGACAGCGAACCCGACTGCCCGGCCAGCAGCGCCGCCACCACCGCGCCCGCGACCGGCCTGATCACCGTGTGCACGGCGTCCCACGCCGAGTCCACGTAAGGGATCTTGTCGGCCACCGCCTCGCAGAGGAACAGGGCGGCCGCGATCAGCAGCACATCGGTGCGCTGGAGCGAGAGCGGCACCTCGTCGGTGATACCCGCCCTGCCCATCACACCGAGCAGCAGCACGACGGCGTAGGCGTTGATCCCGCTCGCCCAGCCGCTGGTGAAGACCAGCGGAAGTACGGACATGCGCGGGACTCTAGCGAACCGCGCCCACTGTCACCGAGTGAAATCGCGCGGTCATGAGTATCCGTACCTAGACGCGCGGTTGAGTACGTTCGCGGATGGGGCGTCGGCCGGGAAACCGGAAGAGTGGGGACCGCGGACGGGCTTCGGTGCCAGAACCGCCGACACGGGGCGGCGGAAGTACACCGGTCCGTACGTGAACGGGGGGCGCACGGGGGAGGCGCTGTTCTGGCACGGACCTGCGGGGGACCGGACCCTGCCAGAACAGCGCACCCGCGGACCGCTCACTGGCGCGCCGAACGCCCGCCGACCCTGCCCTGGAGCAGCCGGGACAGCGCCGCGTGCACCTCGTCGATACCGCGCTCCGGCTGGAACGCCTGCCAGTCCAGCGCGGCGACCAGCACCATCCCGAACAGCGCGGACGCCGTCAGCGGTACGTCGATCTCGTCGTTCAGCTCACCCGCCGCCACGGCCTCGCCCAGCACCTTCTCGACCACCGCCACCGCCTCCTGACGCAGGATCATCAGCGTGTCCTGCCAGGCGCGGTTGGTGCGCCACAGCTCGGCCACGTAGAGCTGCGTGAAGGACGGGTAGCGCACGATGAAGTCGAGCCCCGCGTGGATCATCGCGTCCAGCGCGTCGACCTTGCCGCCGCCCTTGGCCTCCGCGTCCTGCGCGGCCTCGCGCAGCGAGACGGTCAGCAGACCCACGCCGTGCCGCAGCAACTCCTCGAACAGGTCGTTCTTGCTGGCGAAGTTGTAGTAGACGGTGCCCTTGGCGACCCCGGCCCGTTCGGCGATCTCGTCGACCGTGGTGGCGGAGAAGCCCTGTTCGGCGATGAGGGTGACGGCGGCCTCGTACAGCTTCTGACGAGTGGCCTGGCGTCGTGCGGTGGTCATGGTGCCGATTCTGCCTGTCCGGCGTCCGGCATGTTCACCGGGCACGTTCACCCGGCGGATTCCGGCCACCGCGCCAATGTCCCGTTTTCGGGCGTTACCCCAGGTCAGGACCGATTGTCAGTGGTAGCCCCCACTATGGGTGGCACGGAGAAAGGAGGCTCGCCATGGCAGCTCCCGTAAGCGACATCCATCCTGTGCTGCGCCGCGCCACCGCGTCACCCGCCGCCCTTGACCTGCTCACCCAGGCACACCTCGGCCTCGAAGAGGCCGCCGTCCTGGAGACTCCGAACGAGCGCTACGCCACCGCCCACCTCGCCGCCCTGCGCACCGCCGCCGCGGTGCTCGCGGTACGCGGCCGACCCGAGCCCGCCCCGCGCCGCCGCCAGCGGATACGCACCGCCTGGGAGGTGCTGCCCGAGGTCGCGCCCGAACTGGCGGAGTGGAGCGCCCTGTTCGAGGCGGGCGCGGCCCGCAGGGCCCGCGCCGAGGCCGGCATAGCCGGAGCCGCGGGCCCCCGCGACGCCGACGACCTGCTGCGCGCCGCGACCATGTTCCTGCGCCTGGTGGAGCGCATGCTGCTCCTCCAGCCCGCGCTCGCGGGCAAGCCGCCCCTGATCCCGGCCCCCGCGGCCGCGGAGCCACCCCGCAGACGCGCCAACTGACACCCGGCCGCGCGCGGCGGCCCCGTCGTCCTGGTCACGCACGAGCACCCGGACCACGACACCCGGCCGCGCGCGCGGCGGCCCCACCTCGGCCGGGGGCTCTAGAGTGGAGCCGCCCAATGTGACCAGCCCCTGCGAGGAGCCGCGCGCCATGTCCCGTCAAGGAGGGGTGGACCCGATGCGCCCCCGTGCCAGTCTGCGTACCGCCGTGGTGTGGGAGGTCCTCAAGGACGCTCTCGAACGGCGGGCCAAGACCGCGGACACGGCGGCACTCGACGTCCTGGACACCGGCGGCGGCACCGGCAACTTCGCGGTGCCCGTCGCCCGGCTCGGCCACCGCGTCACCGTCGTCGACCCCAGCCCCGACGCGCTCTTCGCACTGGAGCGGCGAGCCGCCGAGGCCGGGGTCACCGACCGGGTCAGCGCCGTCCAGGGCGACACCCACGGGCTGCCCGACATCGTGCCCCGCGCGAGCTGGGACATGGTGCTGTGCCACGGCGTCCTGGAGTACGTGGACGACCCGGCGGAGGCCGTGCGCAACGTGGTCGGAACGCTCCGGCCCTCCGGCGCCCTCAGCCTGCTCGCGGCGGGCCGCGGCGGCGCCGTACTGGCCCGCGCCCTCGCCGGGCACTTCGCGGAGGCCCAGCACGCCCTCGGTGACCCGGACGGCCGATGGGGCGACGGCGATTCGCTGCCCCGCCGCTACACCGCGGACCAGCTCACCCGGCTGGTCACCGACGCGGGCCTGCGGGCCGCCGCCGTGCACGGCATCAGGGTCTTCGCCGACCTCGTCCCCGGCGTCCTGGTCGACACCGAGCCGGGCGCCCTGGAGGCGCTGCTGCGGCTGGAGCTGGCAGCGGCGGAGGAGCCCGGATTCCACTCGGTGGCCACCCAGCTCCACGTCCTCGGCGAGCGCGGCTGACGGACCCCGCGCGACCCCCGGAAGGACCTCTTCCGCTTCACCCGCCCCCGCCACCGGCCGGAGTAGTCGGTCACAGGCCCCCCGTACCGCCATTGCTGACCGTATGCTGGCATGACGTAACGGCGGACGGGGAATGAAGCCCCCGTCGGATTGGCGTAGTGGGGCGGGTTTCATGGGGGCGAATCCCTGCCTATCCTGAAAGGGTCGGACCGGTCGCCCCCCTGCGACCGACGAGTAGGAGGACTCCGTGCCGCTCTCGGAGCACGAGCAGCGCATGCTCGAGCAGATGGAGCGAGCGCTGTACGCCGAAGATCCCAAGTTCGCGTCGGCGCTTGAGGGAAGTGGGCTGCGCACGTACACCAGGCGGCGTGTCTACCAGTCGGTGGCGGGCTTCCTGGTCGGTATCGCGCTGCTCATGGGCGGCATGATCGCCAAGCAGCCCTGGATCAGTGTGGTGGGCTTCCTGGTCATGCTGGCCTGTGCGGTGCTGGCCGTCACCGGCTGGCGCAAGGCGGGCAAGCCGGGCGAGGCGGCGCCCGCCGCCGGGGTTCCCGGTGCCCCCGGCGCACCCGGCCGGCGGCTCAGCCGCCGCAACCAGGCCAAGCGGGGCAAGGTCATGGACCGGATCGAGGAGCGGTGGCAGCGCCGCCGCGACGAGCAGCAGGGTGGCCGCTAGAGGGCCACTTCCGCCAGCACGGCGCACCGTCCGAGGGTCCCGCACCCTCCCGACGGTGCGCCGATCTTTATGCCCCCCGTGCGCCCACCTGTCGCCGTGCGGCGAGCCGATCCCTGAGGGTCGCGGCTCTGAGGCCGTGCCGACGCAAGGCGTGTGCCCCGGAAGGGCGCTGGGGGCACCTCCCAGCGTTAGCTGGGGGAGGAACCGCGCGGTCCGCCGCCGGCCGCGCTGAGGAACCGCGCGGTCCGCCGCCGGCCGCGCTGAGGAACCGTGCGGTCGGTCGCCGGCCGCGCTGAGGAACCGCGCCGTCCGCCGCCGGCCGCGCTCCCGCAGGTCACCACCCGCCCCGGCGGGGCAGTCCGGTCGTTCCCGGACTACCGGCCCCTGGGGGCGGGCGCGCAGGTCCTCCCGCCCCTGATGGGGGCACGCCCCGCGCGGACGGCGCAGCCCCCTGAGGGGCGCCCCACCCGCGCGGTGGTGACTCACGCCTGGCGGGCCAGGCGCCTCCTCAGCGGAGCGACAAGGCGATGCCCGGCCTCGGACAGACGGAGAGTGACCGCGGACCACCGGTCAGAAAGGTGCCAGATCACCCGGGCGGAGGAACGCGGCAGAAGCACCGCCCGAAGGCGACCGCGGCGCCCGGCCGCCGCGTGCAGGCCCTCGCGGACGTGCCGGACATCGGCCGGCAACCCGGTGACCGGCTGGGGCCTGGGCGAGTAGAGCACCTGCTCCACCGCCGTGGCCAGGGCGCCCGCGGAGACCGCGGCCTGGCCGGTCAGACCGCCGTCCTGGACCAGCCGGGCCATCGCCCGCCGCGGGGTCTCGGAGTCGTCCGGCGGGACGCCGTAGTCCCAGCCGGTGTCGACCACCTCGCGCCAGGCGGACAGGGCGAGCCCTTCGGCCCTGTCCCGTCCGCCGCCGAGCCGTCTGGACCGCTGTCGGCGCCGCCAGAGCATGGGCAGCAGCGGGACGGCCAGCACCAGCAGCGCGAGCAGCGTGAGCACGGCGATCCTGCCGCCGCCGAACCCGCCGCCGCCGGAACCGCCGGAAGCGGCCACCGCCGTGTTGTCGCAGGAGCTCTGCGCCCGGTTGTCGCTGCCGCAGCTCGCGCTCGCCGACGGCGTCGGGGTCGGCGTCGTCGCCGTGCCGTGCTGTCCCTGGTCGGCGGGCTCGTTGGTGCCCGAGGGCGTCGTGGTCTGGGTGTACGAGGGGGCCGTGCCCCGGTACGGGGTCGGCTCGAACCGGGTCCAGCCGATGCCCTCGAAGTACAGCTCGGGCCAGGCGTGCGCGTCCTTGAGGCCCACCGACATCGTGCCGTCCGAGCCCTGCTGCGAGCCGGGGGTGAAGCCGACCGCCACCCGCGCCGGGATGTGCAGCGTGCGGGCCATCGCCGCCATGGTGAAGGCGAAGTGGATGCAGAAGCCTTCCTTGGTGCGCAGGAACCGCGCTATGGCGTCCACGCCGGTGCCCGACTGCGCCTTGGTGTTGTAGACGAACGCGCCCGAGGTGAAGTACCGCTGGAGCGCCAGCGCCTTCTCGTAGTCGTTGTTCGCCGACTCCGTCACCTGCTGCGCGGTCTGCGCGACCACCTTCGGCAGCGAGCCGGGCACCTTGGTGTACTCCTCGGCGACCCGTCCGGTGGCCGGGGGCGCGGCGGCGAGCTGCGCGGCCGTCGGCTGCACCTGCATGCTCGTGACCGAGTACGTCAGACCCGAGGTGTTCTGCCCGCGGTCGCCGATGATCGTCCGGCCCTCGGGCTCGAACCGCCAGTGCCCCGACACGTCGACGCCCAGCGCCGGGAAGGGCATCGGCAGCCAGCCCTGCGCGTAGCCGTCGTCGACCTTCACCGTCGTCTGGACCTTGGAGTACTTCACGTCGGAGGCCATGCCCGCGGGCTGCGGCAGCACCGACGGGATGTCCTCGATCTTCCGCTTCGACGGCTGCCACTGCGTGCCGTCGAACTGGTCGAGCGCCACGATCCGCAAGTACATGCTGGACAGATCGGTGGAGTTGGTCCTGTACGAGAGGACTTCGCGGTTGTCCTGCTGGTTGAGGTTGTCCTGGAGGGCCACCACCGGGTTGACCGCGGAGATCGTGCCGCCGCGCCCCGGTCCCGTACCGGTGCCCGAGGTGTCCAGCAGGCCGCTGCCCAGCGACGGCAGCACGGCGGGCGCGACCAGGGCCAGGCCCAGCGCCATCACGCCGATCCTGCGGCCGGTGCGCACCGGGGCCAGCGCCCGGCTGCCGGAGGCCGGGTTGGCGGAGCCGCCCCAGCCGTTGGCCGGCGGACCGCCGCCGAAGACCCGGCCCCAGCGCGAGAGCCGGTCCCGGCCCTCGGCCAGGAGCAGCAGCAGGTAACCGGCGGCGGCGACCACGAAGTACAGCCACTGCGCACCGCCGTTGGACAGCCCCGCGGCCACCGAGTACAGCGCCAGCAGCGGAAGTCCCGCGGGGGCCGCGCTGTTGTACGTGACGGCCAGCGCGTCCACCGCGAGCGCGACCACCAGCACACCGCCGACCAGCAGCATCCTGATGCCGGGGGTGACCGGCGCCGGGATGGCGAACTGGCTGACGTCGGTCAGCCCGTCGCGTACCAGGTCGCTGAGGTGGACGAAGGCGTTGGGACCGGGGATGACGCCGCCCAGTGCCTGGTGCGGCGCGAACATCACGGTCAGCACGAGCAGTGAGACCACCGCCTGCGCGAGGACGGTCAACGGCCGGGCCAGCGGCACCCGTCGGGCCAGCGCGCCGACCCCGGACTGGAGTGCCACGAAGAGCACGGCCTGGAACATCCAGCCCGCGGGGGTGGCCAGCGGCAGCAGCGAGCAGGCGGCCATCACGGAGGCGGCCGCCGCACACACCGTCAGCCGGGCACGTCCGCTCATGTTGTGGCCCCTGCCTCTTGCTGTTCCTCGCGTGAGCGGTAACGGTCGGCCCGCTGCCACAGTTCCGGCAGCGAGTCCCCGGCGCGTACCGACAGCACCGTCCAGCCCGCCTCGCGGAGCATCCGCAGCGGTGTCGGGGTGTCGTCGTCCTCGGCGCCGGTCTCCCGCGCGCCGTGCTCGGCCGGGGGCTCCGACCTGGCGCCCGGCTCGCGGGCCGTCCAGTCGTCGCTGTCCAGGACGAACGCGACGGCGCCGCCCGCCCGTTGCCGCATCCGGCCGACGTTGGCCGCCTGCTCCTCGTCCAGGTCGCCGAGGAAGGCCACCAGCAGCCCCTCGTGGCTGGACCGCAGCACCTCGTAGGCGCGGGACAGGCCGTCGCTGTGCGCGGCGTCGGGGCCGGAGCCGGAGCCGGGCGACTGCGCCAGGTCGTCGGAGTGGTCGACCACGGCGAGGGTGTCCAGCAGGACGCCCGCCATGTCCGAGGAGTCGCCGACGTAGCCGCCGGTGCCCTCGGGGCCGGGGACGCTGCTGCCGGTGTCGGTCAGCAGCCGTACCGCGAAGCCGCGTTCCAGCATGTGGGTGGAGACCGAGGCGGCGGCCGAGACCGCCCACTCGAACGCCGAGTCGGGGCCCGCGCCGTAGTAGGCGGAGCGCCGGGTGTCCAGCAGGACGGTGCAGCGCGCGCGGTGCGGCTGCTCCTCGCGGCGCACCATCAGCTCGCCGTACTTGGCGGTGGAGCGCCAGTGCACCCGGCGCAGGTCGTCGCCGTGCCGGTAGCCGCGCGGGATGACGTCGTCCTCGCCGGCGAAGGCCAGCGCGCGGGTGCGGCTCTCGCCGTAGCCGTTGGCCTCACCGGCCAGGCGTACCGGCGGCAGCGCCTCGACGCGCGGCACCACGGTGAGGGTGTCGAACGCGCTGAAGGAGCGGGTCAGTTCGCACATGCCGAAGGGGTCGGTCAGCCGCAGTTGCAGCGGGCCGAGCGGGTAGCGGCCCCGCAGGTCGGAGCGGACCCGGTAGGACACCTCGCGGTGGCCGCCGGGCTCCACCCGGTCCAGCACGAAGCGCGGGCGCGGGCCGAGCACGTACGGCACCCGGTCCTGGAGCATCAGCAGTCCGGTGGGGATGCGCGAGACGTTGTCGACCCGCAGGTGCACGCGGGACTCCGACATGGCGGGCACCCGCGACGGGGCGAGCCGCCTGCTGCCCGCGACCCGGTAGCGGGTGCGGTACAGGACGGCGACGCAGACCAGCGGCAGGATCGCCAGCAGCAGTCCGACCCGCAGCAGGTCGGGCTGGCCGAGCACGTAGGCGCATATCCCGGCGGCGACCCCGGCCGCGACGAAGGACCGGCCTCGGGTGGTGAGTCCGCCGAGCGCGGTACG
This sequence comes from Streptomyces sp. NPDC025721, assembly GCF_055558595.1. NCBI lineage: Bacteria > Bacillati > Actinomycetota > Actinomycetes > Kitasatosporales > Streptomycetaceae > Streptomyces > Streptomyces sp. NPDC025721. The sequence goes on from NZ_JBVHMF010000027.1 coordinate 78,208, forward strand.
GAATCCGCCGCTCGCCTGCTGCGGTCCCGCGGCGCCCGGCTGGCCGCCCTGGCGGCCCTGCGCCGGACCGCGCTGCGGCTGCGGCGCGGATTGTGGCGGTCGGGTCGGCGGCGGGGTCCCGGCGCCGGGCGTCGCCATCACAGGCCCCGCAGGCCCTGCGGGCGGGCGGACGGCTTCTGCGGCCAGCCGCCGGCCGCCGGGTCGGGCACCGGGACGCGCTGCACGATCTCGGCGACCACCTGTTCGGGGGTGCGCCGGTTCAACTGCGCCTGCGCGGTGGGCAGCAGGCGGTGCGCCAGTACGGAGGAGGCCAGGCCCTGCACGTCGTCGGGCAGCACGTAGTCCCGGCCGTCCAGCGCGGCGGAGGCCCTGGCGGCCCGCACCAGGTGCAAGGTGGCGCGCGGCGAGGCGCCGAGCCGCAGATCGGGGTGGTTGCGGGTGGCGCCGACCAGCGTCACCGCGTACCGCCGTACCGGCTCCGAGACATGCACCATCCGTACGGCCTCGACGAGCTTGACGATCTCGTGGGCGTGCGCGACGGGCTGGAGGTCGTCGAGCGGCGAGACACCGCCGTGCACGTCGAGCATCTTCAACTCGGCGTCCGGGCTGGGGTAGCCGATCGAGACCCGGGCGGTGAACCGGTCCCGCTGCGCCTCGGGCAGCGGATAGGTGCCCTCCATCTCCACCGGGTTCTGGGTGGCGATCACCATGAAGGGGCTCGGCAGTTCGTACGTGGTGCCGTCCACGGTGACCTGCCGCTCCTCCATCGACTCCAGCAGCGCCGACTGGGTCTTGGGCGAGGCGCGGTTGATCTCGTCGCCGACCACGATCTGCGCGAAGATCGCGCCCGGCTTGAACTCGAAGTCCCGCCGCTGCTGGTCGAAGACGCTCACTCCGGTGATGTCGGACGGCAGCAGGTCGGGTGTGAACTGGATGCGCCGCACCGAACAGTCGATCGACCGTGCCAGGGCCTTGGACAGCATCGTCTTACCGACACCCGGCACGTCCTCGATCAGCAGATGTCCCTCGGCGAGCAGCACCGTCAGTGCGATGCGGACGACTTCGGGCTTGCCCTCGATCACGTTCTCCACACTGCGGCGTACCCGGTCAGCGGTCGTCGTCAGATCGCTCAGGCTTGCTCGTGCGTCAAAGGTCGTCACCCGGTACTCCTCGGCCATGTTCCTCGGGACACGGTCATCCCTGGACCGGCCCACCCCACTTGCGTGCCGCTCGTGCTCGCGCCGGGCGAGGCAGTGCGGTGCCGCACGATGCATTCTTCCCTTACGCGGCACCCCACGTCACTCGCCTGCCGTTACTTGTTCGTGATTTCCCGGAGTAGACCAGTGTGCACGTCGAAGACGAACCCGCGCACGTCGTCGGTGTGCGCGAGGAAGGGCGAGGTGCGCACCCGGTTCATCGACTGCCGGACATCCTGGTCGATATCGGTGAACGCCTCCACCGACCAGGTCGGCCGCTGGCCGACCTCCCGTTCCAGTTCGGTACGGAAGTCCTCGGTGATGCTCTGCAGGCCGCAGTTGGTGTGGTGGATCAGCACGACGGAGCGGGTGCCCAGCGCGCGCTGGCTGATGGTGAGGGAGCGGATGGTGTCGTCGGTGACCACGCCGCCCGCGTTGCGGATGGTGTGGCAGTCGCCCAGCTCCAGGCCGAGCGCCCGGTGCAGGTCGATGCGGGCGTCCATGCAGGCCACGACGGCGACCTTCAGAACGGGCCTGGCATCCATGCCGGGGTCTTGGAACGCGTCGGCGTAGCGCTGGTTGGCTGCGACGAGCCGGTCGGTAACGGACGCGGTGGCGGTGTCTCCGGAGCGGCCGCTGACGTCGGTCGGCGCTGGGGAACCACTGGCAGATATCGACATGTCTCTGACGGTACGGCTCCGGGTGCCGTTCCACCTGCTGTGAGTTCCCACGAAATTTCGGCTCAAAAAGGATAAGCATCGGCAATTCCACGATGTGTGAGGTAGCCCACACGCCCTCCGGGGCTCACCGGAAAGGGGTGACGCGAGGGGACGCGAGGGGTGACGCGGAGGTCGCGGGGGACGTGACGCGCCCGGCTCCGCTCTGCGTTGACCGTGGGGGCCGGTGGAGTAAAGTGGCGCGAAGTGGTGCCGTCTGCTGGAGGTGTGCATGTTCCTCGGGACGTACACCCCGCGGCTCGACGACAAGAACCGGCTGGTGCTGCCCGCCAGGTTCCGCGAGCAGTTCGCCGACGGACTGGTGATCACCAAGGGGCAGGAACGCTGCTTGTGCGTGTGGTCGGTCGACGGCTTCAAGGCCGCCACCAGGAGCCTGTCCGACGCCCCGCTGACCTCGAAGGGCGCGCGGGACTACCTGCGCGTGCTGTTCGCCGGGGCGCATGACGAGGTCCCCGACAAGCAGGGCCGGGTCACGGTGCCGCAGCCGCTGCGCGCCTACGCCGGGCTGGTCAGGGACTGCGCGGTGATCGGCGCGGGCAGCCGGGTGGAGATCTGGTCCGCGACCGCCTGGGAGGGCTATCTCGCGGCCCAGGAAGACACCTTTTCGGCCCTGTCCGAGGAGGTTCCGCCCGGATTACTGTGAGCGCGGCCCGACCGGTCCGCGCCCCGGCGCACCTGCGCGCACCCCACGCTTGACTCCGTACCACCGCGCGGACGTACGGCCCGGCCTCCTCCCGCTCTGCCGCTCCGCTGGCACCACTTCCCCGGTGCCAGGGGAACGTTTCCTTTCGAGCGGGCGGGGACCCGGTTCTACGTCCCTCGTACCGCCGAGAAGGGCCCCATGAGCGACACCACCCCCGCGCAGCCCGAGCCGCGCCATGTGCCGGTCATGCTCCGGCGCTGCCTGGACCTGCTGGCCCCCGCGCTCGCCGAGCCGGGCGCGGTCGTCGTGGACGCCACCCTCGGCCTCGGCGGCCACAGCGAGGCGCTGCTCAGCACGTTCCCCGCCGCCCGGCTGGTCGCGCTCGACCGCGACACCGAGGCGCTGAAGCTCTCCGCCGAGCGACTCGCGCCCTTCGGCGACCGCGCCACCCTCGTGCACGCGGTCTACGACGAGCTGCCCGACGTCCTGGACCGGCTCGGCATCGTCCGCGTCCAGGGCGTCCTGTTCGACCTCGGCGTCTCCTCCATGCAGCTCGACGAGGCCGGCCGCGGCTTCGCCTACGCCCAGGACGCGCCGCTGGACATGCGGATGGACCAGACCACCGGGATCAGCGCCGCCGAGGTGCTCAACACGTATCCGCCGGGCGACCTGGTGCGCATCCTGCGCGCGTACGGCGAGGAGAAATTCGCCCGCAAGATCGTGGACGCGGTGGTGCGCGAGCGGGAACGGGAGCCGTTCAGCAACAGCGCGCGCCTGGTGGAGCTGATCCGTACGGCGCTGCCGCAGGCCGCGATGCGCACCGGCGGCAACCCGGCCAAGCGGACCTTCCAGGCCCTGCGGATCGAGGTCAACGGCGAGCTGTCGGTGCTGGAGCGCGCGGTCCCGGCGGCCGTCGGGGCGCTCGCGGTCGGCGGCCGGATCGCCGTGCTGTCGTACCAGTCGCTGGAGGACCGGCTGGTCAAGCAGGTCCTCGCGGCCGGGGCCGCCACGACCGCGCCGCCCGGCTTGCCGGTGGTGCCCGAGCAGTACCAGCCCCGCCTGAAGCTGCTCACCCGCGGCGCGGAACTGCCCACCGAGGACGAGATCGCCGAGAACCGGCGGGCCGCGCCCGCCCGGCTGCGCGGCGCCGAGCGGATCCGCGAGGACGCGCGGTGAGCCAGGACCGGCCGGGGGACCGGCGACGGCCCCCCGGCGACGACCGGGCACGCCGGGACCGGTCACCTGAGGGCCGGCCGGGCGACGGCCGGGCACGCGGGGAACCGGCGCGCGGACGCACCCCGCGCGAGGACCCCGCCCGTGGCCGCGCCCCGCGCCAGGAACCGCCCCGTAAGCGGGCCGCCGGTCAGGAACCGTCCCGCGAGCGGCCCGCCCGCCAGGACCGGCCGCCGCGCCAGGACCGCGGGGAGCCGCGCCGCGGGACCGCGAGGGTGCCCAGGCCGCCGCGCCCGCCCGGCCTGTCCGTACGGCCGTCCGCGGGCCGCGGGTCCGCCCGGTCCGCAACCGCCGCCCGTATGCCGTTCGTCCTTCTTGTCGTGACCCTCCTCGCGGGCGGCCTGCTCTCCCTGCTGCTGCTCAACGGAGCGGTCAACCAGGACTCCTTCGAGCTGAACAAGCTTCAAAAGGAGACCAACGGTTACACGGACGAGCAGCAGCAGCTCCAGCAGGAGGTCGATCAGTACGCGGCCCCCGGCGGCCTGGAACAGCGCGCCCGGCAGCTCGGCATGGTGCCGGGCGGCAACCCGGCCTTCCTCAACCCGGACGGCAGCGTCCGGGGCACCCCCGAGGAGGCCACGGCGCCGCCCGCGCCGCCGCCGACCAGCAAGGCGCCGCCGGCCCCGACCGGCACGCCCACCGCGACCCCGCCGAGCGGCACCCCGACCGGGGCGGCCGACGCCGCCGCGACCGGGTCGCCGACCGGCGCCCCCGGCACCACTCCTTCGGCCCCCACGACCCCCGGCGGCGCGCACGCCGCCGCCACGACCACTCCCACTCCTCCCGGCAGGTGACTTCGTGAAGCCTCAGCCACCCTCCCCGACCGCCCGTTCCCCGCGCCCCGCGCGGAGGGCCGGCCGGTGAGCGAGCCGAGACGACCGCAGCCGGGCCGCGCCCCGCGCCCCGGCGCGCCCCGCCCCCGCGCGTCCGGAGCGGGCAACGCGGGCGGCGCGGCGGCCGGAGCCGCAGGAGCCCCCGCGGGCCGGATTCGCCGCCCCCGCCCCGAAGGCGCCGCGCCCCGACCCGCCCAGCGCGCGGGCCAGCGGCTCGGCCAGCGCCCCGCCGCCCCCCGCCCGCGCCGCACCGCCCCGCCGCCGCGGGCCCCCCGCGGCCCCCGGCTGGTCAAGCTCGGCAGGCCCAAGCCCCGGCTGCGGCTGGTCGGCGTCGCCCTCACCCTGGTGATGGCCGCCTTCGTGATCCGGCTGCTCCAGGTCCAGGCCGTGGACGCCTCCACCTACGCGGCCAAGGCCGCGGTGAACCGCTGGGTGACCCACGACGTCACCGCCGACCGCGGCACCATCACCGACCGCTCCGGCGTCGACCTGGCCACGACCGTGGACGCGTACGACATCACCGCCGACCCGTATCTGTTCACCCCGGAACAGACCAAGACCAAGGACGCGCCGCTCCAGGCCGCCGAACTGCTCGCGCCGATCGTCGGCGGCGACCCGACGGCCATCGCCAAGGCGCTGGCCACCCCCAAGTCCCGCTACCAGGTGATCGCCCGCCAGCAGTCCCCGCAGGTCTGGAACCAGATCAAGGACCTGAAGAAGGCGTTCGCCGCCACGTACGCCAGGGGACAGGGCGCCAACGTGCTGGCCGGGGTCTTCAGCGAGACCCACACCAAACGCGTCTACCCCGGCGGCGACCTGGCCGCGGGCGTCCTCGGCTTCGTCAACAGCCAGGGCGTGGGCGGCGGCGGCCTCGAATCCATGCTCAACAAGGAACTCGCGGGCAAGAACGGCAAGATCCGCTACGCCCAGTCCGACGGCCGCCAGGTGCCCACCGCGGGCGTCCAGGAACACCCCGCCGTGCCCGGCTCCGACGTCGAGCTGACCCTGGACCGGGACATCCAGTGGGCCGCCCAGAGCGCGATCACCGCCCAGGTGCAGAAGTCCAAGGCCGACCGCGGCTATGTGATCGTCCAGGACTCCAGAACCGGCGAGGTGCTGGCCATGGCCGACGCCCCCGGCTTCGACCCCGGCGACCTCGCCCACGCCGACCCGCGCGCGCTCGGCAACGCGGCGATGCAGGACGCGTACGAGCCCGGCAGCGTCAGCAAGCTGATGTCGATGGCCGCGATCCTCGACACCGGCACCGCCACCCCCGACACCCGGGTCACCGTCCCCGGCACCCTGCCGCGCGCCGACCGGGTCTTCCACGACGACGTCGACCACGGCACCTGGTACCTGACGCTCAACGGCGTCCTGGCCAAGTCCAGCAACATCGGCACCATCCTGGCCAGCCAGCAGCTCGGCACGACCCAGCCGCAGGCCAACCGGGTGCTCTACTCGTACCTGAAGAAATTCGGCATCGGCGACCCCACCGGCATCGGCTTCCCCGGCGAGACACCCGGCATCCTGGCCAAGCCGCAGGACTGGAACGCCTCCCAGCAGTTCACCATCCCGTTCGGCCAGGGCCTGTCGGTCAACGCGCTCCAGGCCACCTCGGTCTACTCGACGATCGCCAACGGGGGCGTACGCGTCCAGCCCACGCTGATCCGCGGCACCACGGGACCCGACGGCCGCTACGTCCCCGCGGACCCGGCCAAGAAGACCCGGGTGGTCAGCGCGCAGACCGCCAAGACGCTCTCCACGATGCTCGAATCGGTCGTCGGCGACGAACAGGGCACCGGACTCCACGCGCGGATCGCCGGATACCGCGTCGCGGGCAAGACCGGTACGGCCAACCGGGTGGACCCGGAGACCGGCAAGTACAAGGGCTACACCTCGTCGTTCCTGGGCTTCGCGCCCGCCGACGACCCGCGCGTCACGGTCTCCTGCGTGATCCAGAATCCGACTAGGGGCAGCTACTTCGGCGGCTCCATCTGCGGCCCGGTCTTCAAGCAGGTCATGGAATTCGCGCTCAAGACGCTGAAGGTCCCGCCGTCCGGCACCAAGGCTCCCCATCTACCGGTCGACTTCGACCCGGCCCAGCCCGCGACGCCGCCCGGCACCGCGAAGCCCGGCACGGACAAGGCGCGGTGATCATGAATTTTGGCTCGCACCCCGGCCAGCCCGGTAACCTCACCGCCGTGCCCAAAGCTGATCAGCCCACCCTCACCCAGCCGGGCGCGCCGCGCCCGACGCGTATCCGCCCCAAAACCCTGCACGAACTCGCGGAACTCACCGGACCTCTCGGTACGCGGGTGCCGGACGGCCCCACCGCGCAGGTCACCGGCATCACGCACGACTCGCGCGCGGTCCGCCCCGGTGACCTGTACGCGGCGCTGCCCGGCGCGCGCTTCCACGGCGCGGACTTCGCCGCGCAGGCCGCCGCCGCCGGAGCCGTCGCCGTACTGACCGACCCGGCGGGCACCGAGCGCGCCGCCGCCACCGGACTGCCCGTCCTGACCGTGGACGACCCGCGGGCCCGGATGGGCGAACTGGCCGCCGCCGTCTACGACCAGCCCGGCGACGGCCTGCTGCGGGTCGGGATCACCGGCACGTCGGGCAAGACCACCACCGCCTACCTCGTCGAGGGCGGCCTGCGCGCCGCGCGCGACGGCGGCACCGGCCTCATCGGCACCGTCGAGACCCGGATCGGCGACGACCGGATCAAGAGCGAGCGCACCACACCGGAGGCCACCGACCTCCAGGCGCTCTTCGCCGTGATGCGCGAACGCGGTGTCGAATCGGTGGTCATGGAGGTCTCCAGCCACGCCCTGGTGCTCGGCCGGGTCGACGGGGCGGTGTTCGACGTGGCCGTCTTCAACAACCTCAGCCCCGAGCACATGGAGTTCCACGCGGGCATGGAGGACTACTTCCAGGCCAAGGCGCAGCTCTTCACCCCGCGCCGCAGCCGGCTCGGCGTGGTCAACCTGGACGACGCGTACGGCCGCAGGCTGGTCGGCGAGGCCACCGTGCCGCTGGTCACCTTCTCCGCCGAAGGGCGGCTGGACGCGGACTGGCGGGCCGAGGACGTCGAGGCGGGGCTGCACGGCAGCACCTTCACCGTGCTCGGCCCCAAGGGCGAGCGGGTGGACGCCACCGCGCCGCTGCCCGGCCCCTTCAACGTCGCCAACACCCTGGCCGCGATCACCGCGCTGGCCGCCGCGGGCCTCGACCCGCAGACCGCCGCCGACGGCATCGCCGCCGTCCCCGGCGTCCCCGGCCGCCTGGAGCGGGTCGACGCGGGACAGCCGTATCTGGCGGTCGTGGACTACGCGCACAAGACCGACGCCGTGGAGCTGATGCTGCGCGCGCTGCGCAAGACCACCCGCGGCCGGATCCACGCCGTGCTCGGCTGCGGCGGCGACCGCGACACCACCAAGCGCGGGCCGATGGGCGCGGCGGTCGCCCGGCTCGCCGACACCGCCGTACTGACCTCCGACAACCCGCGGTCGGAGGACCCGCTGGCCATCCTCGCCGCGATGCTGAACGGCGCGTGCGAGGTCCCCGCGCAGCAGCGCGGACACGTCATCGTCGAACCCGACAGAGCCGCCGCCGTCGCCGCCGCCGTCGCACGGGCCGAGCCCGGCGACATCGTGGTGGTGGCGGGCAAGGGCCATGAACAGGGCCAGGACATCGCCGGAGAGGTACGCCCCTTCGACGACCGAGAGGTGCTGCGCGCCGCGATCGAGAAGGACCGACAAGCACTGTGATCCCCCTCACCCTCGCCGAGGTCGCACGCGCGGTCGGCGGGAGCATGCACGACATACCGGACACGGAAGTACGTGTCACCGGCCCGGTGGTCAGGGACTCCCGCGAGGTGGTGCCCGGCGCGCTCTTCGTGGCGTTCGCCGGAGCCAAGGCCGACGGTCACGACTTCGCCGCCGACGTGGTCGCGGCGGGCGCCGTGGCGGTGCTCGCCACCCGGCCGGTCGGCGTACCCGCGATCGTCGTGGACGACGTACAGACCGCGCTCGGCGCCCTCGCCAAGCACGTCATCGAGCGGCTGGGCGCCACCGTGGTGGCGCTGACCGGCTCCGCGGGCAAGACCAGCACCAAGGACCTCATCGCGCAGCTCCTGGAGCGGCACGCGCCCACCGTGTGGACACCGGGCTCGCTCAACAACGAGATCGGGCTGCCGCTGACCGCGCTGAGCGCCGACGAGCACACCCGGCACCTGGTGCTGGAGATGGGCGCCCGCGGTATCGGCCACATCAGCTACCTGACCGGACTGACCCCGCCGCGGATCGGCCTGGTGCTCAACGTCGGCAGCGCGCACATCGGCGAGTTCGGCGGCCGGGAGCAGATCGCCCAGGCCAAGGGCGAGCTGGTCGAGGCGCTGCCCGCGGCGGCCGAGGGCGGCATCGCCGTACTCAACGCCGACGACCCGCTGGTCCGCGCCATGGCCTCCCGTACCAAGGCGCGCGTCGTGTACTTCGGCGAGTCGGCCAGGTCGGTCGACGGCGTGGACGTCGAGGTGACCGCCGAGAATGTCCGGCTCAACGACCGGGGTCAGGCCGTCTTCACGCTGCGAACACCCACCGGGTGCGCCGAGGTGACCTTGCGCCTGTACGGTGAGCACCACGTGTCGAACGCGCTCGCCGCGACCGCCGTAGCCCGTGAACTGGGCATGCCCGTCGACGAGATCGCCACCGCGCTCTCCGAGGCCGGCACGCTCTCGCACTGGCGCATGGAGGTCACCGAGCGGCCCGACGGCGTGACGGTCGTCAACGACGCCTACAACGCGAACCCCGAATCCATGAGGGCTGCCCTGCGCACACTCGCAGCGATGGGCAGATCCTCACAGGCGCGCGGGGGGCGTACGTGGGCGGTGCTCGGAAAGATGGCCGAACTCGGCGGGGAAGCACTCGTCGAGCACGACGCGGTGGGGCGGCTGGCCGTCCGGCTCAACGTCAGCAAGCTCGTGGCCGTGGGCGGTACCGAAGCCGCCTGGCTGCAAATGGGCGCCTATAACGAGGGTTCGTGGGGTGAGGAGTCGGTGCACGTGTCCGACGCGGAGGCGGCGATCGACCTGTTGCGCAGCGAAGTGCGCCCGGGGGACGTCGTACTGGTGAAGGCATCGAGGTCGGTCGGCCTGGAGTCCGTCGCCCTGGCGCTGCTCGAAGCCGACGGCTTCGACGGCTCGGCCCGTGAGGGTGCCGCCCTGTGAAGCAGATTCTCGTCTCCGGCGTCCTGGGGCTCTTCCTGTCGCTGGTCGGCACACCGCTGTTGATCCGCCTGCTGGCCCGCAAGGGCTACGGACAGATGATCCGGGACGACGGTCCGAAGGCGCACCACAGCAAGCGCGGCACGCCCACTATGGGCGGTATCGCGTTCATCCTGGCCACGCTGATCGCCTACGCGGCGACCAAGCTGATCACCGGTGACAAGCCGACCATGTCCGGCGTGCTGGTGCTCTTCCTCTTCGCCGGTATGGGCCTGGTCGGCTTCCTCGACGACTACATCAAGATCGTCAAGCAGCGCAGCCTCGGCCTGCGCGCCAAGGCGAAGATGTCGGGCCAGCTCATCGTCGGCATCGCCTTCGCGGCGCTCGCGCTGAACTTCAAGGACTCCCGCGGCCAGACCCCGGCCTCCACCAAGCTGTCGTTCACCACCGACTTCGGCTGGTCCATCGGCCCGGTGATCTTCGTGGTCTGGGCGCTGTTCATGATCCTGGCGATGTCCAACGGCGTGAACCTCACCGACGGCCTCGACGGCCTGGCCACCGGCGCCTCCACCATGGTCTTCGCCGCCTACACCGTCATCGGCGTGTGGCAGTACGGCCAGTGGTGCGGGGCCCCGGTCAGCGCGAACGGCGCGTGTTACGAGGTCCGCGACCCACTCGATCTCGCGGTGGTCGCGGCGGCCCTGATGGGAGCCTGCTTCGGCTTCCTGTGGTGGAACACCTCACCGGCCAAGATCTTCATGGGCGACACCGGCTCGCTGGCCCTGGGCGGCGCGCTCGCGGGCCTGGCGATCTGCTCCCGCACCGAGATGCTGCTGGCCATCCTCGGCGGCCTCTTCGTCCTGATCACGATGTCCGTGATCATCCAGGTCGGCTCCTTCCGGCTCACCGGCAAGCGGGTCTTCCGGATGGCGCCACTCCAGCACCACTTCGAACTCAAGGGGTGGAGCGAAGTCCTGGTCGTGGTCAGATTCTGGATCATCCAGGGCATGTGCATGGCCGTCGGACTCGGCATCTTCTACGCGGGCTGGGTGGCCGCGTCGTGACGACCGATTACCCGGCGTCCCCGGCGTCCCCGGCGTCTCCGGCCTCCCCGTCCGCCGCCGGGCAGGGCTTCGTGAACCCCGACTTCACGGACCTGCGCGTCACCGTCGCCGGGCTCGGCGTCTCCGGCGTGCCCGCCGCGAAGGCGCTGCACGCCCTCGGCGCCCGCGTCACCGTCGTCAACGGCGTCGCGGGCGAGCGGCAGCGGGCCGAGGCGGCCGAACTGGAGGCGCTCGGCATCACCGTGCGCCTCGGTGACGGCGCGACGCTGCCCGAGGGCACCGAACTCGTGGTCACCGCCCCCGGCTGGAAGCCGAGCAGCCCGCTGTTCACGGCCGCCGCCAAGGCGGGCGTGGAGATCTGGGGCGACGTCGAACTGGCCTGGCGGCTCAGGAAGCCCGGCGCGGCCCCCTGGCTCGCGGTCACCGGCACCAACGGCAAGACCACCACCACCCGCATGCTCGCCGCGATCCTCACCGCGGCGGGCCTGCGCACCGCGGCCGTCGGCAACATCGGCGTCTCCCTGCTGGACGCGGTCCTCGGCGACGAGCCGTACGACGTCCTCGCCGTCGAGCTGTCCAGCTACCAGCTCCACTGGGCGCCCAGCATCCGCCCGCACTCCGCCGCCGTGCTCAACCTGGCGCCCGACCACCTCGACTGGCACGGCTCGATGGCGGCGTACACCGCCGACAAGGGCCGGATCTACCAGGGCAACCAGGTCGCCTGCGTCTACAACCGCGCCGACCCGGAGACCGAGCGGCTGGTCCGCGAGGCCGACGTCGAAGAGGGCTGCCGGGCGATCGGCTTCACCCTCGACGCGCCCCGGCCCTCCGACTTCGGCCTGGTCGACGGCATCCTGGTCGACCGCGCCTTCGTGGACGACCGGGTCAACAGCGCGCAGGAGCTGGCCGAGACCGCCGACGTCAACCCGCCGGCCCCGCACAACATCGCCAACGCGCTGGCCGCCGCCGCCCTCGCCCGCGCCTACGGCGTCGAACCGGCCGCCGTACGCGAGGGCCTGCGGGCCTTCCGTCCGGACGCGCACCGCATCGCCGAGGTCGCCACCCGCGACGGCATCACCTGGGTCGACGACTCCAAGGCCACCAACACCCACGCGGCCGAGGCGTCGCTGGCCGCCTACCCGTCGATCGTCTGGCTCGCCGGCGGCCTCGCCAAGGGCGCGGTCTTCGACGACCTGGTCATCAAGTCCGCCGACCGGCTGCGGGCCGCCGTCCTGATCGGCGCCGACCGCGCCCTGATCCGTGAAGCGCTCGCGCGACACGCCCCCCAGGTCCCGGTGGTCGAGCTGGGCCGGACCGACACTGGGGCGATGGCCGCCGCCGTCGCCGTGGCGCGCGACCGGGCCCAGCCCGGCGACACCGTTCTGCTGGCACCGGCCTGTGCGTCGATGGACATGTTCGCCAATTACAACGAGCGCGGCGATATGTTCGCGGAAGCCGTCCGGCGCCTGGGCGCCGCCGACAGCGACAGCGACGAGCCCTAGCCGCAGGTGTCGTGCGGCGCCCTCGCTCCGATGGAGGTCCCATGACGGCCACTGCGTCCCCCCGCCGCCCCGCGCACCGCCCCCGCGGGGGGCGGGTATGAGCACGTACCCGGCCCGGCAGCGCGGCAGCGCGCTCCGGGGCGCCGCCCGGCTCCCCGAGCGGGTACGCGCCGCCTGGGACCGCCCGCTGACGGCGTACTACGTCATCCTCGGCGCGGCCCTGCTGATCACCGTGCTCGGCCTGGTGATGGTGTACTCCGCCTCGATGATCCAGGCGCTGCGCTACGGCCTGCCGTCCACGTACTACTTCCGCAAGCAGCTCCTCGCGGTCGCCCTCGGCTCCGTCCTGCTCTACGCCGCCGCCCGGATGCCGGTCAGGCTGCACCGCGCGCTCGCGTACCCGCTGCTGCTCGGCGCCGTCTTCCTGATGTGCCTGGTCCAGGTCCCCGGAATAGGGCAGACGGTCAACGGCAACACCAACTGGATCTCCATCGGCGGCCCGTTCCAGATCCAGCCCAGCGAATTCGGCAAGCTGGCCCTGGTGATGTGGGGCGCCGACCTGCTCGCCCGCAAGGGCGACCGGAATCTGCTGATCCAGTGGAAGCACCTGCTGGTGCCGCTCGTGCCCGTGACGTTCCTGCTGCTCGGACTGATCATGCTCGGCGGCGACATGGGCACCACGATGATCCTCACCGCGATCCTCTTCGGCATGCTCTGGCTCGCGGGCGCCCCCACCCGGCTCTTCGCGGGCGTGCTGTCCGGCGCGGCGGCGCTGGCGGCCCTGGCCATCATCACCAGCCCCAACCGGATGGGCCGGCTGCACTGCATCGCCGCCACCGACCCCGGCACCAACGACCAGTGCTGGCAGGCCGTGCACGGGATCTACGCCCTCGCCTCCGGTGGCTGGTTCGGGTCGGGACTCGGGGCGAGTGTGGAAAAATGGGGTGAACTCCCGGAGCCGCACACCGACTTCATCTTCGCCGTAACCGGGGAGGAATTGGGTCTGGCGGGGACGCTGTCGGTACTCGCCCTCTTCGCGGCACTAGGCTACGCGGGTATCCGCGTGGCCGGTCGTACGGAGGACCCCTTCGTCAGGTTCGCAGCGGGTGGCGTGACCACCTGGATCACGGCCCAGGCCGTGATCAACATCGGTGCGGTGCTCGGCCTGCTGCCGATCGCCGGAGTCCCGCTCCCGCTGTTCTCCTACGGAGGTTCAGCCATCCTGCCGACCATGTTCGCGATCGGGCTGCTCATCTCCTTCGCGAGAAACGAGCCCGGAGCGCGAGCGGCCCTGGCCATGCGGGGGCGTAGTGCTTTCAGCGGGGCAATGACACGGACGATGCGGCGGTACGTCACCAGGCGGCCGTCCGGAGAGCGGTGAATTTCGGTGCATGTCGTACTCGCCGGCGGGGGGACCGCCGGCCACATCGAGCCTGCGCTCGCGCTCGCCGATGCCCTGCGCAGGCAGGACCCGACCGTGGGCATCACGGCCCTCGGCACCGAGAAGGGCCTGGAGACCAGGCTGGTGCCGGAACGCGGTTATGAACTGGCGCTCATCCCGGCCGTCCCGCTGCCGCGCCGCCCCACCCCGGAACTGATCACCGTCCCCGGACGGCTGCGCGGCACCATCAAGGCCGCCGAGCAGATCCTGGAACGCACCAAGGCGGACTGCGTGGTCGGCTTCGGCGGCTACGTGGCGCTGCCCGGCTACCTGGCCGCCAAGCGGCTCGGCGTGCCGATCGTCGTGCACGAGGCCAACGCGCGGCCGGGCCTGGCCAACAAGATCGGGTCGCGGTACGCGCACGCGGTCGCGGTCTCCACCCCCGACAGCAAGCTGCGCGACGCCCGCTACATCGGCATCCCGCTGCGCCGCACCATCGCCACCCTCGACCGGGCCGCCGCCCGCCCCGAGGCCCGGCACGCGTTCGGCCTCGACCAGAACCTGCCCACCCTGCTGGTCTCCGGCGGCTCCCAGGGCGCCCGGCGGCTCAACGAGGTGATCGCCACCGTCGCGCCGCGGCTCCAGCAGTCCGGCGTGCAGATCCTGCACGCGGTCGGCCCCAAGAACGAACTCCCGCGGTCCGACAACATGCCCGGCATGCCGCCGTACCGCCCGGTGCCCTACGTCGACCGGATGGATCTCGCCTACGCCGCCGCCGACATGATGCTCTGCCGGGCCGGTGCCATGACCGTCGCCGAACTGTCCGCGGTCGGACTGCCCGCCGCCTACGTGCCGCTGCCCATCGGCAACGGCGAACAGCGGCTCAACGCCCAGCCGCTGGTGAAGGCCGGCGGCGGCCTGCTGGTCGACGACGCCGAACTCACCCCCGACTGGGTGCTGGGACACGTGCTGCCCGTCCTGACGGACCCGCACCGCCTGTACGACATGTCGCGCGCGGCAGCCGAGTTCGGCCGCCGCGACGCGGACGACCTGCTGGTCGCCATGGTGTACGAGGCGGTGGCCGCGGGCCGCCGCTGACGGTGGCCGCCGCGCCGAGGGCGTGTCCCGCGGCGCGGCGGACCGGGCCTGGCACGATAGGGCCCGCGGGGCGCGGACGCGCTCCGCATCCGTCGACGCGGGGAGGCCGGGTGACCGGGGTGACCGGGACGCAAGCGAAGCCGGTCGGCGCCGACCGGGACGGGGCGGCGCCCGGCGCCGGACGGCGCCCGCGCCCCCGGCCGACCCTCCCCAGCCGCCGGACGGCGATCATCACACTGGTCGTCCTCACCGTCCTCGTCGCGGGCGGCACCTGGGCCGTCTACGGCTCCTCCTGGTTCCGCGCCACGCGCGTGACCGTCACGGGCAACGACGTGCTGACGCCGCAGCAGATCGAGCGCGCCGCGGGCGTACCGCTGGGCGGCGCGCTGGCCTCCGTGGACACCGGCGCGGTCCGCAGACGGCTGCTCACCGCGCTGCCGCGGATCGACCATGTGGACGTGGAACGGTCGTGGCCGCACACGGTCCGGGTGAAAGTGACCGAACGAACGGCCTCCGCCGTACTGAAAAGCGGCGACAAGTTCACCGAAGTGGACCCGGGCGGTGTGCGATTCGCGACGGTCGACACCGCGCCGCGCGGCGTACCGCTCGTGCAATTGACGCCGGATCAGTCGCCGAGCCTTCGGCATTTCGGAACAAAGAGCCTGCTGCGGGCCGCCATTGCGGTCGCCGCCGATCTTCCGGAATCGCTGCACGGCCAGGCGACCGCGATCCGGGTCCGTTCCTACGACAACATCACCGTCGAACTCTCGCGCGGACGCAGCGTGATGTGGGGGAGCGCGGAACAGGGCGCGCGGAAGGCCGCGGTGCTCAATGCGCTCCTGAAGGTCCAGCCACACGCCTCCCACTACGACGTGAGTGCCCCCAGCGCCCCTGCGGCGTCAGGGAGTTGACGCCCCTTATGGCATTATTCGACCCCTGGCCCACCAGCCGGTGACGTGATCACATAGGGTCAAAAGAAAAACGGTAGGTTCGGCGTGTTCGTTGAACCACTACCGCTTGTCGACTTAGTGTCTCGTCCCAAGGAACACATGGGACATGCATACTGGTAACCCTAAACCTCACGGTTAGGGTTCGGAACGGCATCGGCGAGCGTACCGACCGTCCCACAAGATACGTAACTCGAGGCGAGAGGCCTTCGACGTGGCAGCACCGCAGAACTACCTCGCAGTCATCAAGGTCGTCGGCATCGGCGGCGGTGGCGTCAACGCCATCAACCGGATGATCGAGGTCGGTCTCAAGGGCGTCGAGTTCATCGCGATCAACACCGATGCGCAGGCCCTCCTGATGAGCGACGCCGACGTCAAGCTCGACGTCGGCCGTGAACTGACCCGGGGCCTCGGCGCCGGGGCCAACCCCGACGTGGGCCGCAAGGCCGCCGAGGACCACCGCGAGGAGATCGAAGAGGTGCTCAAGGGCGCCGACATGGTCTTCGTCACCGCGGGTGAGGGCGGCGGCACCGGCACCGGCGGCGCACCCGTCGTCGCCAACATCGCCCGCTCGCTCGGCGCCCTGACCATCGGGGTCGTCACCCGCCCCTTCACCTTCGAGGGCCGCCGCCGCGCCAACCAGGCGGAGGACGGCATCGCGGGGCTGCGGGAGAACGTCGACACCCTGATCGTCATCCCCAACGACCGTCTGCTGTCCATCTCGGACCGCCAGGTCAGCGTGCTCGACGCCTTCCGCTCGGCCGACCAGGTCCTGCTCTCCGGCGTGCAGGGCATCACCGACCTGATCACCACCCCCGGCCTGATCAACCTCGACTTCGCCGACGTGAAGTCCGTGATGTCCGAGGCGGGTTCGGCCCTCATGGGCATCGGCTCCGCGCGCGGTGACGACCGTGCGGTCGCCGCCGCCGAGATGGCGATCTCCTCGCCGCTGCTCGAAGCCTCCATCGACGGTGCCCGCGGGGTGCTGCTCTCCATCTCCGGCGGCTCCGACCTCGGCCTGTTCGAGATCAACGAGGCGGCCCAACTCGTCAGCGAGGCGGCCCACCCCGAGGCCAACATCATCTTCGGCGCGGTCATCGACGACGCGCTCGGCGACGAGGTGCGGGTCACCGTGATCGCCGCCGGGTTCGACGGCGGCCAGCCGCCCACCAAGAGCAGCGCCAAGGCGCTCGACGGATACCGCGACACGACCCCCGCCTCCGGCGCCCGGATCGCCAGCCAGCCCGAACCCGCCCGCCCGGCGACCTCGTACACCGGCCTCGGCAGTGTCCCGGTCGCCTCGTCGGACCGCGACAGCGACAACGAGCCCGTCGCGGAGGCGCCGACCCCGGTCCCGCCCCCGCACGTGCCGCCGGCCCGTCCCTACCAGGACACCGCGGCCGAAGAGCTCGACGTACCCGACTTCTTGAAGTGATAGGGCACCGCCAGACAGCGAGCGGCGCGCACTTCGCCTTCACCGACCGGTGGGGCGGGGTGAGCGCCGTTCCGCACGACAGCCTCAACCTCGGCGGCGCGGTGGGGGACGACCCCGCCGCCGTACGCGCCAACCGCGAGCGCGCCGCGGCCGATCTCGGCCGCGACCCCGACCGGGTGGTGTGGATGAACCAGGTGCACGGCCGCGAGGTCGCCGTCGTGGACGCCCCGTGGGGCGACCGGCCGGTCCCGGCCGTCGACGCGCTCGTCACCACCCGCGCCGACCTCACGCTCGCCGTACTCACCGCCGACTGCGTGCCCGTACTGCTCGCCGACCCGGTGGCCGGTGTCGTGGCCGCCGCGCACGCGGGACGGCCGGGACTGGTCGCGGGTGTGGTGCCCGCCGCCGTCGAGGCGATGACGGCGCGGGGGGCCGACCCCGCGCGGATCACCGCGCTGCTCGGACCCGCCGTGTGCGGAAAGTGCTATGAAGTGCCCGCCGCGATGCGGGACGAGGTCGCCCGGGCGGTGCCGGAGGCGTACGCCGAGACGAGCTGGGGCACTCCGGCGGTCGACGTGGCTTCGGGGGTGCGCGCCCAACTCGCGCGCGCCGGAGTGAACCTCGGGCCGAGCGCCGGATCATCCGACGGGCCGGGCGCGGGTGTGTGCACCCTGGAGTCCGCCGATCACTTCTCCTACCGCCGCGACGGTGTCACCGGTCGCCTGGCGGGCTATGTCTGGCTGGACGGCGCCGCGTGACCGAGCATCAGACCGACCCCGAGGCCGAGGACGGCGCCAGGCGCGCGGAACTCGCCGCGAATCTGGACCGTGTCGAGAAGCGGATCACCGCCGCCTGCGAGGCGGCCGGGCGGGACCGCGCGGACGTGACCCTGATCGTGGTCACCAAGACCTACCCGGCGAGCGACGTCCGGCTGCTGGCCGGCCTCGGCGTCCGGCACGTGGCGGAGAACCGCGACCAGGACGCCGCGCCCAAGGCGGCGGCGTGCGCCGATCTTCCGCTTACTTGGCATTTTGTGGGGCAGTTGCAGACCAACAAGGCTCGTTCAGTGGTCCGTTACTCTGATCATGTGCACTCGGTCGACCGGCTCCGGCTGGCCGGCGCGCTGTCGACCGCGGCGACCGCCGCGGAAAAGCGGCTCGGGTGCCTCGTTCAGGTCGCCCTGGACGCGGAGTCGGGCGCTCAGGGAGAGCGCGGCGGGGTGGCACCCGACGCGGTCGCCGCGCTCGCCGACGCGATCGCGGCGGCACCGGGGCTGCGTCTCGACGGCCTGATGACCGTCGCGCCGCTGGCCGGGGCATACGCGGGCCAACCCCGCGCCGCCTTCGATCGGTTGATGGAAATCTCATCCGGCCTGCGCGAGACCCATCCGGCTGCGACCATGGTCTCGGCAGGGATGAGCCAGGACCTCGACGAAGCCGTTGCGGCCGGAGCGACACATGTACGCGTCGGTACGGCGGTACTCGGAGTCCGTCCCGGGCTCGGGTAACGTCACCAACAAGTCGGACCACAGCATAAATATGGTGTGGCGGCCGTCCGAGCGGCGGCCGAGGACCGCAACCCCGCTGAGAGGACGCAGAGCATGGCCGGCGCGATGCGCAAGATGGCGGTCTACCTCGGCCTCGTGGAGGACGACGGATACGACGGGCCGGGATTTGACCCCGACGACGAGTTCGAGCCCGAGATGGCCGCTCCGCCCGCAGCACGGGCCAGCGCCGACCCCGAGCGTGCCCCTCGCCGTCAGCAGCAGGTCAGCCAGCACGTACCGCAGCACGTACCACAGAGCCAGCACCAGTCGTCGCAGGACGAACCGGCGCGTCTCGTACACGCCCCGGCGCCCCGTGAACCGCGGATCGCCCCCGTGGCGTCCATCACACCCGAACGTCACAGCCTGGAGAAGAACGCACCGGTGATCATGCCCAAGGTCGTGTCAGAGCGAGAGCCGTACCGGATCACGACACTGCACCCCCGGACCTACAACGAAGCCCGTACCATCGGGGAACACTTCCGCGAGGGAACGCCGGTGATCATGAATCTGACGGAGATGGACGACACGGACGCGAAGCGTCTTGTCGACTTCGCCGCCGGCCTGGTCTTCGGTCTTCACGGAAGCATCGAGCGGGTGACGCAGAAGGTGTTCCTCCTGTCGCCTGCTAACGTCGATGTCACGGCGGAGGACAAAGCCCGGATCGCCGAGGGCGGGTTCTTCAACCAGAGCTGAACGAGACGCAACCGCAGGGACCCGGCCACCGGGCCGAAGACGAGCAGGGGAGAGGGAAGCGCGATGAGTGTCGCACTCCAGGTGCTGTACATCGCGCTGTACTGCTTCCTGTTTGTGCTGATCTTCCGATTGGTGATGGATTACGTCTTCCAGTTCGCCCGTTCATGGCACCCTGGGAAGGCGATGGTGGTGGTCCTGGAGGGCACCTACACTGTCACCGATCCGCCACTCAAGCTCTTGCGGCGGTTCATCCCGCCGCTACGTCTCGGGGGCGTGGCGCTCGACCTGTCCTTCTTCGTATTGATGATCATCGTGTACATCCTGATCTCCGTCGTGGGGAACTTGATGTGAACGGTGCGGGCTCCCGATATGTCGACGATCACGTTGAGGTGAAGAGATGCCGCTGACCCCCGAGGACGTTCGGAACAAGCAGTTCACGACCGTCCGCCTCCGAGAGGGCTATGACGAGGATGAGGTCGACGCCTTCCTCGACGAGGTGGAGGCGGAGCTGACTCGATTGCTCCGCGAAAACGAGGACTTGCGCGCCAAACTGGCCGCGGCCACCCGTGCCGCCGCCCAGAACCAGCAACAGGGCATGCGCAAGCCCGAACAGCAGGACCGGCCGGTGCCCGCTGCCATATCCGGTCCGCAGCCGGTGCCGCAGCAGCAGATGGGTCCGCCGCAGCAGCAGGGCGGTATGCCGCAGTTGCCGCCCGGCCCCAGCGCCCAGCAGCAGCACGGGCCCGGCCCGATGCAGCAGCAGATGGGGCACCCCATGCAGCAGCAGGGGCCTGGTCCGATGGGCCAGCACCCGATGCAGCAGCAGGGACCCGGCCCCATGGGCCAGCACCCGATGCAGCAGCAGCAACAGCAGCAGCACCACCCGATGCAGCAGCAGGGACCCGGTGGCGACAGCGCCGCCCGCGTGCTCTCGCTCGCGCAGCAGACGGCGGACCAGGCCATCGCGGAAGCGCGTTCCGAGGCCAACAAGATCGTCGGCGAGGCCCGCAGCCGCGCCGAGGGCCTGGAGCGGGACGCCCGCGCCAAGGCGGACGCTCTTGAGCGGGACGCCCAGGAGAAGCACCGCGTCGCGATGGGCTCCCTGGAGTCCGCCCGCGCCACGTTGGAGCGCAAGGTCGAGGACCTGCGAGGCTTCGAGCGCGAGTACCGCACGCGTCTGAAGTCCTACCTGGAGTCCCAGCTCCGTCAGCTTGAGAACCAGGCCGACGACTCGCTGGCTCCGCCGCGTACCACCCCTGCGGCTCCCTCCCTCCCGGCCGCGTCCACCATGGGCGGCTCGATGGGCGGATCCATGGGCAACGGCGGTATGGGCAACGGCATGGCACCGGCCGGCGCGGGCGCCGGTATGGGACACGCGGGCTCCGCGCCGTCCTACGGCGGCCAGGGCATGGGCGGCGGTCACACCCCCGGCCCGACGTACGGCGGCCAGCAGCAGATGTCTCCTGCCATGACCCAGCCGATGGCACCGGTACGGCCGCAGGCGCCGCAGCCGATGCAGCAGGCGCCGACGCCGATGCGCGGTTTCCTGATCGACGAGGACGACAACTGACCTAGCGGTCGGCTGGACCCGCACCACACAGGGCCGGGCCCCCGGGGAATCCTTTTTCCCCGCGGGGCCCGGCCCTGTTCTGTGCGACGACCACCGTGCGAAGGGGACTTCGCCCCTACGCGGCTCAGCTCTTGCGCAGGTGGAAGGTCAGGGCCAGGGACTCGTCCGTGAACGCCGGGCCGAAGGAGGCATCGGCCGACGCGTCGGTGAAGCTGTCCGCCAGGACCTCCTCGGAGATGAGCGAGGCGTGGGCGGACAGGGCCGTCGAGACGTCGGGCTCGGCCGTGGCCCAGCGGACGTGAATCCGGTCGGCCACGTCGAAGCCGGAGGTCTTGCGGGCCTCCTGGATCAGCCGGATGGCGTCGCGGGCGAGCCCGGCCAGGCGGAGTTCGGGAGTGATCTCCAGGTCGAGCGCGACCGTGGCGCCGGAGTCGGAGGCGACCGACCACCCTTCGCGCGGGGTCTCGGTGATGATGACCTCTTCAGGAGCGAGCGCGACCTCCTCGCCGTCCACGACCACCGAGGCCGTACCGCCGTCGCGCAGCGCCGCCGACAGGGCCGCCGCGTCGGCGGCGGCGACCGCGGCCGCCACGGCCTGGACGCCCTTGCCGAAACGCTTGCCCAGCGCGCGGAAGTTGGCCTTGGCCGTGGTGTCGACCAGCGACCCGCCGACCTCGGACAGCGACGCCAGGGAGCTGACGTTCAACTCCTCGGTGATCTGCGCCCGCAGCTCGGCCGAGAGCCCCTCGAAGCCCGCGGCGGCGACCAGCGCGCGCGACAGCGGCTGACGCGTCTTGACACCGGACTCCGCGCGCGTGGCACGGCCCAGCTCGACCAGCCGCCGTACGAGCAGCATCCGCTCCGACAGGGCCGGGTCGACGTGCCGCTCGTCCACGACGGGCCAGGACGAGAGGTGGACGGAGTCGGGGGCACCGGGGACCACCGGCACCACCAGGTCCTGCCAGACCCGCTCGGTGATGAACGGCACCAGCGGGGCCATCAGCCGCGTCACGGTCTCCACCACGTCGTGCAGGGTGCGCAGCGCGGCCGGGTCGCCCTGCCAGAAGCGGCGCCGCGAACGGCGCACGTACCAGTTCGACAGGTCGTCCACGAAGGCCGACAGCAGCTTGCCCGCGCGCTGGGTGTCGTACGACTCCAGCGCGTCGGTCACCTCGCGCACCAGCACGTTCCGCTCGCCGACCAGCCAGCGGTCGAGCAGCGGGCGGTCCTCGACGGCCGGGTCGGCCGCCGAGGGAGCCCAGCCGGACGTACGGGCGTACAACGCCTGGAAGGCGACCGTGTTCCAGTACGTGAGCAGCGTCTTGCGGACGACCTCCTGGATCGTGCCGTGGCCGACCCGGCGGGCCGCCCACGGGGAGCCGCCGGCCGCCATGAACCAGCGCACCGCGTCGGCGCCGTGCTGGTCCATGAGCGGGATCGGCTGGAGGATGTTGCCCAGGTGCTTGGACATCTTGCGGCCGTCCTCGGCGAGGATGTGGCCGAGGCAGACCACGTTCTCGTAACTCGACCTGTCGAAGACGAGCGTGCCGATGGCCATCAGCGTGTAGAACCAGCCGCGGGTCTGGTCGATCGCCTCCGCGATGAACTGCGCCGGGTACGTGCGCTCGAAGATCTCTTTGTTGTGGAACGGGTAGCCCCACTGCGCGAACGGCATCGAACCCGAGTCGTACCAGGCGTCGATCACCTCGGGGACGCGGGTCGCGGTGCCGCCGCAGGACGGGCAGCCGAAGGTGACCGCGTCGATGTACGGGCGGTGCGGGTCGAGCCCGGACTGGTCGGTGCCGGTCAGTTCGCCGAGTTCGGCCAGCGAGCCGACACAGGTCAGATGGCCGTCCTCGCAGCGCCAGATCGGCAGCGGCGTACCCCAGTAGCGGTTGCGCGACAGCGCCCAGTCGACGTTGTTCTTCAGCCAGTCGCCGAAGCGGCCGTGCTTGACCGAGTCCGGGTGCCAGTTGGTCTTCTCGTTCTCCCGCAGCAGGGCGTCCTTGACCGCGGTGGTCCTGATGTACCAGGACGGCTGCGCGTAGTAGAGCAGCGCGGTGTGGCAGCGCCAGCAGTGCGGGTAGCTGTGCTCGTACGGCAGGTGCCGGAACAGCCGTCCCGAAGCGTGGAGTTCGGCGACCAGCGCCTCGTCGGCCTTCTTGAAGAAGACCCCGCCGACCAGGGGGACGTCCGGCTCGAAGGTGCCGTCGCGGCGCACCGGGTTGACCACCGGAAGGCCGTACGCGCGGCAGGTCTTGAGGTCGTCCTCACCGAAGGCGGGGGACTGGTGGACCAGGCCCGTGCCGTCCTCGGTGGTGACGTACTCGGCGTTCACCACATAGTGCGCGTCCGGGATCTCGACGAGGTCGAACGGCCGCTGATACGTCCAGCGTTCCATCTCGCGGCCGGTGAAGGACTGCCCGGTCGCCGTCCAGCCCTCGCCCAGCGCCTTGCCGAGCAGCGGCTCGGCGACGACCAGCTTCTCGGTGCCGTCGGTGGCGACGACGTACGTCACGTCGGGGTGCGCGGCGACGGCGGTGTTGGAGACCAGCGTCCAGGGCGTGGTCGTCCACACCAGCAGCGCGGCCTCGCCCGCCAGCGGGCCGCCGGTCAGCGGGAAGCGGACGAAGACCGACGGGTCGACGACCGTCTCGTAGCCCTGGGCCAGTTCGTGGTCGGACAGGCCGGTCTGGTCCTTCGGGCACCAGGGCGCCACCCGGTAGTCCTGGACCAGCAGGCCCTTGTCGAAGATCTGCTTGAGCGACCACCACACGGACTGGACGTACTCCGGGTCCATCGTCCGGTAGGCGTTGTCGAGGTCGACCCAGTAGCCCATGCGCGTGGTCAGGTCGGTGAAGGCGTCGGTGTACCGGGTCACCGACTCGCGGCACTTCGCGTTGAACTCCGCGACGCCGTAGTCCTCGATGTCCTGCTTGGTGGTGAAGCCCAGTTCCTTCTCCACCGCCAGCTCGACCGGCAGCCCGTGGCAGTCCCAGCCGGCCTTGCGGGTCACGTGGTGGCCCTGCATGGTCTTGAAGCGCGGGAAGACGTCCTTGAAGACGCGGGCCTCGATGTGGTGGGCGCCGGGCATGCCGTTGGCGGTCGGCGGGCCCTCGTAGAAGACCCAGTCGGGCAGTCCGCGGCTCTGCTCGACGGAACGGGCGAAGGTCTTCCGCTCGCTCCAGAGGTCGAGCACCTCGTGTTCGAGGGCGGGCAGGTCGACCTGGGCGGGCACCGGCCGGTACTGCGGCGGCTGCGGCTGTCCCTGCGCGGTCTGGTGGTCGCTCATCGGTGGTTTCCTCCGGCGGACACTGGTGCGTACTCCGTCGAAGGGACGAGAGCGAGCGCTCCCGCGGTACCACCCTCCTTGGCGGTGGAGGCACCCCGCACACGGGGAACCCACCGCCCCCTCATTGGGGCAGCGACGCCGGTTCTACTCGCCCGGGGGCCTTGAGGGGCCTCCCGCGGGCTTTCTTCCGGCGGCTCCGGGGTGATCTTCGCACCGCGCACACCCCCGGGCTTCCACCGTCCCCGGGTCGCTCATGGCTGCGTGCGGCGCTACTCGTCCCATCCACGCCTTTCGCTGCGCTCAGTGTACGGCGCTGGGAGCGGCCCGGCCGAACGGTTTACCGGGGCCGCCCACTGACCCGAATGGCCTGCTCCGCGCGCCCCGACGGCGACTGTCACGGATCGTTACCGCCAGGTACCGGAATACCTGGCGGTGAGCTGGGCACAACGGATGCAGACCTGCCCGCCCTCCGGGGCGGACCGGTCGGCCAGGCAGCGCGCCCCGTTGCCGCGGGTCCGGAGCCGATTTACCGTTTCCGGCACGATTCGCGAACAAGATCACGGATGTGAAGGGGTCGCGGCCATGGTCGTGAAGAAAAGGGGACGGCCTGCGGCCGGCTCCGACCATCCCGGTGTGACCGGGGCGTCCGTGGCGCCTGCCCGCGGGCCCGCGGCGGCGAGGAAGTCCGTGCGTACGGTCACGGTCGCCATCGATGCGGAGGAGGGCGACGCGGCCGAGGAGGCACCGCGGAAGAAGGCGGCTGCCAAGAAGGCCCCGGCCAAGAAGGCAGCCAAGAAGACGGCGGCGAAGAAGGCAGCGGCGAAGAAGACGGCAGCCAGGGAAACGGCTCCGGCAGGGAAGGCCGCCGCCGCGAAGGCGCCGGCGAAGAAGACGGCCGCGAAGAAGGCGGCGGCCGAAAAGGCGGCGACGGGCCGTACGGCGAAGAAGACGGGAGCCGGCAAGGTGGCAGCGAAGAAGACCGCGGCGGGTACGGCCGCGACCACGGGGGCCGCGTCCGCGGTGCCCGCCGCCCGCACCGCGGGCCCCGGCGGCCTGGCCGTCCTCCCCGGTGAGGACCCGTGGACGCCGGAAGAGGTCGAGGAGGCCCGCGCCGAGCTGCTGGGCGAGGTCCAGCGGCTCACGGAGGGCATCAGCTCCTCGGAGGCGGCCGTGGCGGGCCTGCTGCGCGACTCGGGCGACGGCGCGGGTGACGACGAGGCCGACACCGGCACCAAGAACATCACCCGCGAGTACGAGATGGCGCTGGCCGCCAACACCCGCGAGATGCTGGCGCAGACCAGGCACGCCCTGGAACGGCTGGACGAGGGCACGTACGGCCTCTGCGAGTCCTGCGGCAATCCGATCGGCAAGGCCCGCATGCAGGCGTTCCCGCGGGCCACGCTGTGCCTGGACTGCAAGCAGAAGCAGGAGCGGCGCTGAGGGCTCCGCCCGCGGACGGCCCCGGTCGTACGGGTGTGCCGTACCCTCGTCATCAGTCAGGATTCGGCCTGGCGGGCACGGAGCACAAAGGCTGAGGGACTCACGTGACGGAAGCGGAGCGCACCATCACCACGCCGGAGGAGACGCCGGACGCGACGCCTGACGGCGGGACGGGCGTCGAGGAGTCGGGCGTCGCCGAGCCGTCGGAGCAGGCCGCTCCGGCGGCGGACGGGACGGAAGGGCCGGCGCGGGGCGACGAGCCCGCCGGGCCGCAGGCCGTCTCGCGGCGGCGGCGCCGGATCGTCACCCTGATCGGGGTGGCGGCGCTGGCGTACCTCCTCGACCTGCTCTCCAAGATCTGGGTGGTCACCAGCCTGGAGAACCACGAGCCGGTCAACGTCTTCGGCCACTACCTGCGGCTGGACGCGATCCGCAACGCCGGGGCGGCCTTCGGCATGGGACAGGGCATGACGATCGTCTTCACGATGATCGCGGCCGGTGTCATCGTCGTGATCGCCCGGCTCTCCCGCCGTCTGCACAGCCTGCCGTGGGCCGTCGCGCTCGGCCTGCTCCTCGGCGGCGCCTTCGGCAACCTCACCGACCGCGTCTTCCGCGCTCCCGGCGGCTTCCAGGGCCGGGTGGTGGACTTCATCGCGCCCGAGCACTTCGCCGTCTTCAACCTCGCCGACTCCGCCATCTGCTGCGGCGGCGCCCTGATCGTCCTGCTCTCCTTCCGCGGCGTCGACCCGGACGGCACCGTCCACCGCGAGGACTGACTCCCGCCGGAGGCACCCGGTCCCGCACTGGTACGGCCGGGGGCGGCGGGTCCGGCATACTCGTGTGGTGAGTACCGTTCCGGAAATCCGTTCCCTGCCCGTGCCCGACGGCCTCGAGGGCGAGCGTGTCGACGCCGCCATCGCCCGGATGTTCGGCTTCTCGCGGACGAAGGCCGCGGAGCTGGCGGCGGCGGGCAAGGTGTCGATCGACGGGTCGGCCGCGGGGAAGTCCGAGCGGGTGCACGGCGGGGCGTGGCTGGAGGTCGAGATGCCCGAGGCCGCCTCCCCGGTGCGGATCGTCGCGGAGCCGGTCGAGGGCATGGAGATCGTCCACGACGACGAGGACATCGTCGTCGTCCTCAAGCCGGTCGGCGTCGCCGCCCACCCGAGCCCCGGCTGGACCGGCACCACCGTGATCGGCGGCCTCGCCGCCGCCGGATACCGGATCTCCACCTCGGGGGCCGCCGAGCGCCAGGGCATCGTGCACCGGCTCGACGTGGGCACCTCCGGCCTGATGGTGGTCGCCAAGTCCGAGCGGGCCTACACACTGCTCAAGGCGCAGTTCAGGGACCGTGTCGTGGACAAGCGCTACCACGCGCTGGTGCAGGGCCACCCGGACCCGATGAGCGGCACGATCGACGCGCCGATCGGCCGTCACCCCCACCACGACTACAAGTGGGCCGTCGTCGCCGACGGCAAGGCGTCCGTGACGCACTACGACCTCATCGAGGCGTTCCGCTCCGCCAGCCTGCTGGACATCAAGCTGGAGACCGGCCGCACCCACCAGATCCGGGTGCACATGTCCGCGCACCGCCACCCCTGCGTCGGCGACATCACCTACGGCGCCGACCCGACGCTCGCCAAGCGCCTGGGCCTGACCCGGCAGTGGCTGCACGCCAAGCAGTTGGGCTTCGAACACCCCTCGGACGGGCGCTGGGTGGAGTTCAGCAGCGAGTACCCGGACGACCTCCGGCACGCGCTCGACGTGATCCGCGCCGACAGCGAGTAGCCGTATCGGGGCCGGTGAAAGGCACGGCGGGGCGGCCGCGGGTCCGGCGGCGCGGAGCCGGTGTGGCATCGTGACGCCGTGGATCAGCTCGCTCTCTTCTTCTTCCTCATGCTCGCGGCCATCGTCATGGT
This sequence comes from Streptomyces sp. NPDC025721, assembly GCF_055558595.1. NCBI lineage: Bacteria > Bacillati > Actinomycetota > Actinomycetes > Kitasatosporales > Streptomycetaceae > Streptomyces > Streptomyces sp. NPDC025721. Next base: position 105,958 of record NZ_JBVHMF010000027.1, read on the forward strand.
GCCGCTCAGCGACCGGATCGGGCTGCCCTCGCCGGTCCTGATGACGCTGCTCGGCGGGGTCCTCGCGCTGCTCCCGCAGGTGCCCAACGTCCAGATCGACCCCGATCTGATCCTGCCGCTGGTGCTGCCCCCGCTGCTCTACGCGTCCGTACAGCGCACCTCCTGGCGGCAGTTCGCCGCGAACCGGCGGGCGATCTTCCTGCTCGCGGTCGCGCTGGTCTTCGTCACCACGGCCGCGGTGGCGGCGGTCGCCGACGCGGTCGTGCCGGAGATCACGCTGGCCGGGGCCTTCGCGCTCGGCGCGCTCGTGGCGCCCCCCGACCCGGTGGCCGCCACGGCCGTCGCGGGCAGCCTCGGACTGCCCCGGCGCATGATCTCCATCCTGGAGGGCGAGGGGCTGTTCAACGACGTCACCGCGATCGTGCTGTACCACGTGGCCGTAGCGGCGGCGCTGTCCGGCAACTTCTCCGCGCCCCACGCGGCCCTGGAACTCGTGCTGTCCGCCGTGGTCGCGATCGCGGTCGGCCTGGCCCTCGGCTGGGGCGCCAACAAGCTGATGGGCGTCGTCGGCGACCCCACCTTGCAGATCGGCCTGTCACTGCTGGTGCCCTTCGCCTCCTACGCGCTGGCCGAGGAGTTCGGGGGCTCCGGGGTCCTGGCCGTGCTCACCACCGCGCTGTTCCTGGCCGAATACGCCTTCGAGGCCGACGACGTGACGGCCCGTCTGGCGGGCAACACCTTCTGGGAGATCGTCGACACCCTCGTCACCGGCATCGCCTTCGGCCTGATCGGCCTCGAACTGCACAATGTGTTCCGGGTCGGCGCGGGCGACTGGGGCCCGATGGTGCGGCACGCCGCCATAGTGGTCGCGGTGGTCATCGGCGTGCGGCTGCTGTATCTGCTGCCCGCGACCTGGGCGGCGCGCAAGATGCACAAGCTGCGCGACCTGGACGAGGACATCCCGATGAGCTGGCGCGAGAGCGTCATCATGTGGTGGTCGGGGATGCGCGGGGTGGCGTCCGTCGCGCTGGCCCTGGCCATCCCGCTGACCACCGACAGCGGCGACGGCTTCCCGGCCCGCACGGAGATCTTGTTCATCGCCTTCGCGGTGGTGCTCAGCACCCTGGTGCTCCAGGGGCTGACGCTGCCGTGGCTGGTGAAACGGCTCGGGGTGCGCAGCGACATCGACGCCGAGCACGACCTGGAGAAGATGCTGGCGCTGCGGGCCATGACGGCCGCCAAGGCGCGGCTGCGCGACATCGAGTCCGTCGAGCCGCTGAGCGACGACCTGTCGGAGCTGCTGCACCGCCGCGCCTTCGACCTCGGCGCGCGGATCTGCCCGGACATCGTGGACGACGAGCGGCGCGAGAGCCACGCCAAGCGCGTCAAGCGGCTCAAGTCGGTCCGCCGCATCCAGGACGAGATGATGTCCGCCGCCCGGCACGAGGTGCTGTCGGCGCGCAGCGAGGCGGGGTACGACCCGGAGGTCGTCGACCGGGTGCTGCGCCAGCTGGACCTGCGCTCGATGCGCGGCTGACAGGTGAGAGCCTCTCACTGCCGTAACGCCCCGCAGCGTGAGGGCCCCGTGGGGGCGTAAGAGCCTCTTACCTGGTGCCCGGTCCCGGGCCCAGATCGCCCGATTCCGGCGCCGGGGCCGCCTCCCGGCCCGGGTCCTGCTCCTGGCCGGGCGCGGGCGCGGTGCTGAGCCTGGGCAGCGCGTACGGGTGCTCGCAGCGCAGCCAGTCGATCAGCTGCTCGCGGACGATGCAGCGCAGGTTGAAGATGTCGTCCGAGTCCTTCGCGGTGGCCAGCGCTCTGACCTGGATCGTGGTCGGGGTGGAGTCGATCACGACGAGCCCCCATGCCCTGCGGTCCCACTCCGCGCAGCTCTCCAGGATCTCCAGCAGCCGCTTGCGCATCAGCGCCACCGGCGCCGAGTGGTCCAGGTGCAGCAGGACGGTGCCGGTCATCCGCGGGTCGCCGCGCGACCAGTTCTCGAACGGATTGCTGGTGAAGTACGACACCGGCATCGTGATCCGCCGCTCGTCCCAGGTGCGCACGCTCAGGAAGGTGAGGGTGATCTCCTCGACCACACCCCACTGGCCCTCCACGACCACGGTGTCGCCGATCCGCACCATGTCGCCGAAGGCGATCTGGAGACCGGCGAAGAGATTCGCGAGCGTGGACTGGGCGGCCACACCGGCGACGATGCCGATGATGCCCGCGGAGGCCAGCACCGACGCCCCGACCGTCCGCATCGCGGGGAAGGTGAAGAGCATCGACGCGACGACGATGACCGTCACGATCGCGGTGAACACCCGCTGGATCAGCGTGAGCTGGGTGCGCAGGCGGCGGATCTTGGGCACGTCGTGGCTGACCGCGACATAGCGCGCGTACGAGGAGTCGATGACCGCGGCGGCGACCCGTACCACCAGCCAGCCGGACGCGGCGATCAGCACCAGCACGAGGAACTGGCCGACGGCCTCCGCGTGGTCCTTCGACAGATGGGCGGACCGGTAGCCGCCGCGCAGTATGGCGGTGCAGATCACCACCTGGAGGGGTATGCCGCAGCGGCGCAGCAGATGCCACAGCGGGGTCTCCGGGTGCCGGCCGTCCACCTTGCGCAGGGAGCGGTCGACGGTCCACCCCACGACCAGCGAGACCCCGACCGCCACACAGACGACGAGAACCGGGCGCAGCGCGCTGTCCATCACCATCCCGCGTCCACCTCGGCTTTCTTGTAGGAAACCCGGATCATCGGGTCTTCGTATCGCGGCGCTCCGCCCAAGGAGGGTAGCTGGCACCATGGTCGCGTACCGAACCCGAACAAAGGCAGCACTGTGACGATCGTCCTGTTCCACTCCGTCTACGGACCGCGTCCCGCCGTGCACGCCGCCGCCGACCGGCTGCGGGCGGCCGGGCACGAGGTCGTCGTGCCCGATCTGTACGACGGCCGGGTCGTGGACACCGTCGAGGCGGGACGGGCGATCCGCGAGGAGATCGGCAACGAGGAGCTGCTGCGCCGGGCGGTCCTCGCGGCGGCGCCGTACTCGGAGCGGGAGCTGGTCTACGCGGGCTTCTCGCTGGGCGGGGCCCTCGCGCAGACCGTGGCGCTCGGCGACGAGAAGGCGCGCGGGCTGCTGCTCCTGCACGGCACCTCGGACATCGCCGACGACGCGGCCACCGACATCCCCGTACAGCTCCATGTCGCCGACCCCGACCCCTTCGAGCCGGAGGACTGGCTGAACTCCTGGTACCTGGGGATGCGCAAGGCCGGCGCCGACGTCGAGGTGCACCGCTACCGGGGCGCCGGCCACCTCTACACCGACCCCGACCTGCCGGACCACGACGCCGAGGCCGCCGAGAAGACCTGGGCGGTCGCGCTGGACTTCCTGGCCGGGCTGTAGGACCGCGGGGCCGCAGGAGACCGGGCCGCGCGAAACGGCGGGAGCCGGTCCCGTACGCGTACGGGACCGGCTCCCGCCGTTCGGAGCGGTGTGCCGCTACTTCAGGGCCGCCGTGATCTGGTCCATCACGCCGTCGGCGGTCAGCGCCTTGCCGTTGAGCCTGATGGTCGGCGTGGACTTGATGCCCGCCGCGTTGAACGCGTCGGAGGAGTCCAGCGCCCACTTGTCGTAGGTGCCCTCCTTGACCGCGGTCTGGAACGCGGCGTTGTCCTTGAGCGCCGGGACCAACTGCGCCAGCTTGATCATGTTGGCGTCGTCCGCGAACAGGTCGGGGCCGGACTCCTCCGGGTGGTGGTCCTTGGAGTAGAGCAGCGTGTGGTACGCCTCGAAGGCGTCCAGGCTCACGTTGGCCGCCGCGCCGACCGCGCTCAGCGCGTTCTTGGAGCCGGTGCCGCCGAGGTTGCCGTCCAGGAACGTGCCGAAGTGGTACGTGATCTTGTACTTGCCGTCCTTGGCGCCCTTGAGGACGTCCGCGCCCGAGGTCTGCTCGAACTGCGCGCACGCCGGGCAGCGCAGGTCCTCGTACAGGTCGAGGTTGTTCTTGTTCTTCGGGTCGCCGACCACGATGGTCGAGCCGTTGGTGCCCGAGGTGTTCGCGGGCTTGACCAGCTTGTCCTTCTTGGCGGACTCCCAGTAGCTGGGCTTGTTCGCCGCGTTGACCGCGACGGCGACACCGCCCGCGATGGCCAGCACCGCGACGACGCCGACGCCGACGAATATCTGGCGGCGGACCTTCGCCCGCTTCGCCTCGCGCTCGCGCTCCGCGCGCAGCCGCTCGCGGGCGGCCTGCTTGCTGGCCTTGCTGTTCCTGCTGCTCATGGGGGATCTCCGTGATGACGCGTGGTGGTATGAGAGGAGAGTGCCGGTACGACGGTCAGACTGCGACCGCGACGGGCGGACCACGGCGTACGACGGAGTGCAGCAGCGGGCGCGCGGCGAGCGGGCCCGCCGAGGCGCGGGCGGCCGGGCGGAACCGGCGCGGCGGCACCGCGAGCCCGGTGCGGGCGGCCACGGCCAGCAGCAGCGGCCGGAAGGCGGCGGCGGCCATCACGCGCAGCACCCGGTGCAGCGCGGCCTCACCGCGCCGCAGCCACCAGGACGCGACCAGGCCGACGGTCACATGGACGGCCAGCAGCAGCCACGGCAGCGCGGTGGACGGCATCTGCGCCGCGGCGGCGCCGCCCGGTACCGCGGACAGCCCCTGGCCGCCGACCTGGCCGCCGTTGCACAGGAACGTCTCGTGGAACGACCACCACGAACCGGTCACCGGGCCGCCCGCGGGCCCGTAACAGGCCTGCTGGCCCGCGGTGAAGACGGTGTCGACGGCCAGTTCCAGCGGGACCATCAGGCCCGCGATCGGCCAGAAGCCGCGCTCGTGCCGGCCACCGAGCAGATACGCCAGCGCGAAGACACCGCCGAACGCGCCGCCGACCACGGTCAGCGGCAGCGGGGTGTGCGACATCAGCACATGGGAGGTGGAGGAGAGGGTGACGCACAGCGCGGCGAAAAGGGCAGCGCGCAGCGCCCTCAGCCTCGGCCGTATGTCCTCCATGGCGACAGAGTGTGCCATGCGCGAGCGTATGTGTGACCTAAAGGCGGGTAACGGATGGGACTACAGAGGGCGGCCGGCACGCGGCGGACTCCTCCGGCGGACCGGCGCGGGTGGCGGTACGGGGAGCCGCGCCGCGTTGTCGGACCCGAGTCGTAGACTCGCAGCGCCGCCAGAATCAGCCAGCGACGCACCAGCAGTCCGCCCCCTCTCGCCGGAGGTATCGCCGCCCGTGACCGACCAGCCCTTCACCCATCTCCATGTCCACACCCAGTACTCGCTGCTGGACGGAGCGGCGAGATTGAAGGACATGTTCAAGGCGTGCAACGAGATGGGGATGAGCCATGTGGCCATCACCGACCACGGCAATCTGCACGGGGCGTACGACTTCTTCCACCAGGCCAAGGACGCCGGTGTCACGCCGGTGATGGGCATCGAGGCGTATCTGGCGCCCGAGTCGCGGCGGTACAACAAGCCCGTCAAGTGGGGCGCGCCGCACCAGAAGCGGGACGACATCTCGGGTGCGGGCGCGTACACCCACATGACCATCTGGGCGCGCAACGCCGTCGGGCTGCACAATCTCTTCCGCGCCCAGTCGCGGGCGGCCTTCGAGGGCTACTTCCGCAAGCCCCGGATGGACCGCGAACTGCTCAGCGAGTACGCCGAGGGCCTGATGGGCACCACGGGCTGCCCCTCCGGCGAGATCTCCACCCGCATCCGGCTCGGGCAGATGGACGAGGCGATCAAGGCCGCCGGCGAGTACCAGGACATCTTCGGCAAAGAGAACTTCTTCGTCGAGATCATGGACCACGACATCGACATCGACCGCCGGGCCCGCGCGGGCCTGGAGGAGATCGCCAAGAAGATCGACGCGCCCTTCGTCGTCACCAACGACTCGCACTACACGTACGCCAACGAGTCCTCGGCGCACGACACCCTGCTGTGCATCCAGACCGGCTCGAACATGTCGGACCCCGACCGGTTCAAGTTCGACGGCAGCGGTTACTACCTGAAGTCCGCCGCCGAGATGTACGCGATCGACTCCTCGGACGCGTGGCAGGAGGGCTGCCGCAACAGCCAGCTCCTGATCGCGAACCGGATCGAGACCGAGGGCATGTTCGAGACGAAGAACCTGATGCCCAGGTTCGACGTCCCCGAGGGCTACACCGAAGTGACCTGGTTCCGCGAGGAAGTGGCCCGCGGCATGGCCCGGCGCTTCCCCGCCGGCATCCCCGAGGACCGGCAGAAGCTCGCCGACTACGAGATGGACACCATCGTCCAGATGGGGTTCCCCGGCTACTTCCTCGTCGTCGCCGACTTCATCATGTGGGCGAAGAACAACGGCATCGCGGTCGGCCCCGGGCGTGGTTCCGCGGCCGGTTCGATCGTCGCCTACGCCATGGGCATCACCGACCTCGACCCGGTCCCGCACGGCCTGATCTTCGAGCGCTTCCTCAACCCCGAGCGCGTGTCCATGCCCGATGTCGACATCGACTTCGACGAGCGTCGGCGCGGCGAGGTCATCCGCTACGTGACCGAGAAGTACGGCTCCGACAAGGTCGCGCAGATCGCCACCTACGGCACCATCAAGGCCAAGGCCGCGATCAAGGACTCGGCCCGCGTGCTCGGTTACCCCTTCTCCATGGGCGACCGGATCACCAAGGCCATGCCCGCCGACGTCCTCGGCAAGGGCATCCCGCTCTCCGGCATCACCGACAAGGACCACCCGCGCTACAGCGAGGCGGGCGAGGTCCGGGCGATGTACGAGAACGAGCCGGACGTCACCAAGGTGATCAACTCGGCCAAGGGCATCGAGGGCCTGGTCCGGCAGATGGGCGTGCACGCGGCGGGCGTGATCATGTCCGCCGAGCCGCTGATCGACCACGTGCCGATCTTCTCGCCGAAGAACGACGGCGCGGTCGTCACGCAGTGGGACTACCCGAGCTGTGAGTCGCTCGGCCTGCTGAAGATGGACTTCCTCGGCCTGCGCAACCTGACGATCATGGATGACGCGGTCAAGTCGATCAAGGCCAACAAGGGCATCGACATCGACCTGCTGTCCCTGCCGCTGGACGACCCCAACACGTACGCGCTGCTCGGGCGCGGCGACACCCTGGGCGTCTTCCAGTTCGACGGCGGCCCCATGCGCGCCCTGCTGCGCATGATGAAGCCCGACAACTTCGAGGACATCTCCGCCGTCTCGGCCCTGTACCGGCCGGGCCCGATGGGCATGAATTCGCACATCAACTACGCGCTGCGCAAGAACAAGCAGCAGGAGATCACCCCGATCCACAAGGAGCTGGAAGAGCCGCTCCGCGAAGTCCTCGACATCACCTACGGCCTGATCGTCTATCAGGAGCAGGTGCAGAAGGCCGCCCAGGTGCTGGCCGGTTACTCGCTCGGCCAGGCCGACCTGCTGCGCCGCGCGATGGGCAAGAAGAAGAAGGAAGTCCTCGACAAGGAGTTCATCCCCTTCCAGGCGGGCATGCGCGAGCGCGGCTACTCCGACCAGGCCATCCAGGCGGTCTGGGACGTGCTGGTGCCGTTCGCCGGATACGCCTTCAACAAGGCGCACTCCGCCGCGTACGGCCTGGTCTCCTACTGGACCGCGTATCTCAAGGCCAACTACCCGGCCGAGTACATGGCGGGCCTGCTGACCTCGGTCAAGGACGACAAGGACAAGATGGCGCTCTATCTCAACGAGTGCCGCCGGATGGGTATCAAGGTGCTGCCGCCGGACGTCAACGAGTCCAACGCCAACTTCACACCGCGCGGCGACGACACGATCGTCTTCGGCCTCACCGCCGTGCGCAACGTCGGGACGAACGTGGTGGAGTCGGTGGTCCGCAGCCGCAAGGCCAAGGGGCGGTACGCGACCTTCCCGGACTTCCTCGACAAGGTTGAGGTGGTGGCGTGCAACAAGCGGACCGTCGAATCGCTGATCAAGGCCGGCGCGTTCGACACGATGAAGCACACCAGGCGCGGTCTGACCGAGCACTTCGAGACGATGATCGACAACGTGGTGCAGGTCAAACGCAAGGAGGCCGAGGGCCAGTTCGACCTGTTCGGCGGCGCGGGGGAGGAGGGCGACGACACCCCGGCCTTCGGGATGGACGTGGTCTTCTCCGACATCGAGTGGGACAAGACGTATCTGCTCGCGCAGGAACGGGAGATGCTCGGCCTCTACGTCTCCGACCATCCGCTCTTCGGCATCGAGCACATCCTCAACGACAAGACGGACGCCGCGATCGCCGCGCTGGCCGGTGACTACTCCGACGGCGCGATCGTCACCATCGGCGGCATCATCTCCGGGCTCCAGCGGAAGATGACCAAGCAGGGCAACGCGTGGGCGATCGCCACCGTCGAGGACCTGGCGGGCTCGGTCGACTGCATGTTCTTCCCCGCCACCTACCAACTGGTCTCGACCCAACTCGTCGAGGACGCCGTGGTCTTCGTCAAGGGGCGGCTCGACAAGCGGGAGGACATCCCGCGGCTGGTGGCGATGGAGCTGATGGTCCCCGACCTGTCGGACGTGGGCACCAACGCGCCGGTGATGATCTCCATCCCGACGGTCAAGGTGACCCCGCCGCTGGTGGCCAGGCTCGGCGAAGTGCTCTCCAGCCACAAGGGCAACACCGAGGTACGGGTGAAGCTCCAGGGCGCGCGCACGACCACGGTGCTGCGGCTCGACCGGCACCGGGTGACCGCGGATCCCTCGCTCTTCGGCGACCTCAAGGCCCTGTTGGGCCCCGCGTGCCTGGGCGCCGCGCAGCAGCAGGCGGGTTGACCGCCGGGGCGCGGGCCGCGCGAGCCCGGCGCGCGTGATGTGAGTGCGGGGGCACCCCTGGTGGAGGGGTGCCCCCGCGACCACGCGGTGGGACTAGTTGTGGCCGAACTTCTGCTTGTTCTGCTTGTGCGAGAAGTCCTGCGCGGGCGCCATCTCCGGCTGGTTCTCGTCCATCGGGCGCTGCGTGCGCTCCCGCTCCTCGGTGGCGGCGGCGCCGCGCTGCTGGTTCTGGTTCTCGCGCTGACGGTTCTGGTTCTTGTTCTTAGCCACGATCGTCTCTCCTAGTGGGGGATGTCGGCCGTTGGCCTGGTGGCCCATCGGCCGCCATCAGATTTGCATGGGAGTACGAAGCGCGCATTTCGGGCAGTTGACGGAGTGGGGCGGCCGGAAAAGTGACCACCGCCACGCCGATGATCGGGTTCGAGGTCATAACCCCCGAGCATTCGGGCAGACTCGGGGGAAATCCGTGCCGGGGGGCGACCGGAAGAGGTGCAACATGGACCGCTGCGTCGTCCTGGTGGACGCAGGCTACCTACTGGGTGCTGCGGCGAGTCTGTTGGCGGGTGAACCCTCCCGGTCCCGGATCACCGTTGATCATGCCGCCGTCGTCGCTGGCCTGCGCGAACGTGCCGAGTTGGAGACCGGTCAGCCACTGCTGCGGATCTACTGGTTCGACGGCGCACCCGACCGGGTTCCGCAACCGGAACACCGTCGGCTGCGGGTGATGCCCCGAGTGACCGTACGACTGGGCGCACTCACCCGGACGGACGGCCGGTGGGCGCAGAAGGGCGTGGACGCCGCCATGCACGCCGAGCTGTCGGAGCTGGCCCGCAACCGCGCGTGCTCCGACGTCGTCCTGGTGACCGGTGACGGCGATCTGCTGCCCGGCATGATGTCCGCCAAGGAGCACGGCGTCGCCGTCCACCTGTGGGCCGTCCAGGCCGCCGACGGGGACTACAACCAGTCGGAAGACCTGGTCGCGGAGGCCGATGAGCGGCGCGTGCTGGACCGCCAGTGGATCACCGCGGCGATCAGGGCCCGCGAGATCCCCGGCGTCTGTCCGCCGCCCGGCCCGCGCCCGGAGATCGCCGCGATCCTCTCCGCGCCGCTGCCCGAGTCGGCCTCGGGCGGCGAGCGGCTGGCGCCCCCGGAGGAGCGGCCGGGCAAGAACGGCACCGCGCCGGAACCGGCGGCGGCCGAGAGCACACCGCCGGGCAAGGTTGCCCCTCCGGAACCCGCCGGTCCCACCGTGCCCACCCCGAAGGATCTCGCCGATCTGGGCCGCAGCCACGCCGCCCCCGCGCCGCCGCCGGCCCAGCCGGCCCCCAGCGCCACCCTGCGCTGGTCGTCGGACAAGGGCTGGACCGACCGCGGCGCGGGCGCCGACCTGCCCGACACCAGCGGCCTGCCCACCCTCGCCCAGCTCACCTCCGCCGAGCAGCGCTGGGCGGACCGCGAGGCCGACATCACGGCGGTCAGCGGCGACCCTTTCGAGGTCGGCCAGGTCTTCGCCCGCCGCTGGATCGCCCGCCTCACCGACACCTCCCAGCTCCAGCAGCTCTCCACCCACTACCCCCGCGTCCCGCACCGCATAGACGGTGAGCTGCTGCGATACGCCGCCCGCTTCGGCCTGCTCGCCCACAAGGACGACCAGATCGACGAGCACGACCGGTACGCGATCAGGGCCGGATTCTGGCGCGAGGTCGACGCCCACGCGGTCGCCGAGCACGCACCCGCGGGGGAGTGAGCAGCCGGGCCCGCGCCCTCCCGCGCCTCGGGCGGGTCCGAGGGGAAAGCGGGTGAACCGGGCCCCCCTTGCGCCGGATGCCGCGTGCGGCGCGTACTCTCGATCCTCGTGAGTACGGGCACGGAGGAGACGGCGCCCCCAGCGGTCGCCACAGCCCGCGACACGGTGTGCACCGTGCGCGGTCTGGTCAGAACGTACCCGGCCGGTTCCGCGGCCAGGGGCCGAGGGCTGCGCCGCCGCCGTACCGCCGCCGACCAGGCACCCGAGACCGCCGCCGCGCCCAGGCCCGGTGTCGTACGCGCCAACGACGGCATCGACCTCGACGTCGGCCGCGGCGAACTCTTCGGCATCCTCGGCCCCAACGGCGCGGGCAAGACCACCCTGGTCCGCCAGCTCACCGGCCTGCTGCGGCCCGACGCCGGATCGATCGACCTGCTCGGCCACGACCTCGTACGCCACCCGGACCGGGCCTCCCGGCTGGTGGGCTACCTCGGCCAGGAGTCGTCCGCGCTGGACGAGCTGACCGTCGCGCTCGCCGCCGAGACCACCGGACGGCTGCGCGGCCTGGACGCGCGCGCCGCCCGCGCCGAACGCGACGCCGTCCTGGACGAACTCGAACTCGGCCCGATCGCGGGACGCCCCATCAAGCGCCTCTCCGGCGGCCAGCGGCGGCTGGCCTGCTTCGCGGCCGTCCTGGTCGGCCAGCGGCCCGTCCTGGTCCTCGACGAGCCCACCACCGGCATGGACCCGGTCGCCCGGCGCGCGGTGTGGGCCGCGGTCGGCCGCCGCAGGACCGAGCACGGCGCGACGGTGCTGCTGGTCACCCACAACGTCATCGAGGCGGAGAACGTCCTGGACCGGGTCGCCGTGCTCGACCACGGCAAGGTCATCGCCTGCGACACCCCCACGGGCCTGCGGTCGCTGGTCGCCGACGAGGTCAGGCTCGACCTCGTGTGGCGCGACGAGCCGCCGATGTCGCTGCCCGCCATCGCCGCCCTGCACCCGCTCGCCGACATCTCGGGCCGCCGCTGGACGCTGCGGCTGCCCCAGGAGCGGGCCCGCGCCGCCGTCGCCGAGGTCACCGGGGGACCGGCCTTCGCCGCCCTGGACGACTTCACCCTGGCGATGCCCAGCCTGGAGGACGTCTACCTCGCGCTCGGCGGCAGGGGAGAGGGCCTGGTGAAGTCATGAGACGGGTCCCCTCGCGGTCCGCGCCGCCCCGACCGGCGGTCGCGCCGTACGCACCCGCCCTCCGGCCGTACGCACCCGCCCTCCGGCCGTACGCCCCCGTCCCCCGGCCGTGCGACCCCGTGCTTTCGCCGTACGACACGGCCCCGCCGTGTTCCGCACCGACGCGTGGAGCCTGCGTATGAGCGTGCTCACCCCAACCGTTCCCGCGCCCCGGGGCGTCGCCGCGCAGCAGTCCGGCGCCGCGCCGCTCGCGCCGCGGGCCCGGCTGTGGCCCGCCTTCGGCGCGGTCTACCGCGCGCAGCTCTCGCGGGCCCGGGTGGCCCGGATACCGCTGCTGTTCGTCGCCACCTTCCAGTCCGTCGGGATCATGGTGATGATGCGCGGAGTGGTCGACGGCGGAGACGGGGAGGCGGCGCGCTCGGTCGTCGCGGGCTCCAGCGTCCTGGTGGTCGCCTTCGTCGCGCTCAATCTGCTCGCGCAGTACTTCGGACAGCTCAGGGCGTCCGGCGGACTCGACCACTACGCGACGCTGCCGGTGCCGCCGGCCGCCGTCGTCCTCGGCGCGGCGGGCGCGTACGCGTCCTTCACCGTGCCCGGCACCCTCGTGACCGCCGTGACCGGCTGCGTCCTGTTCCATCTGCCGCTGGCCAATCTGTGGATCCTCGCCGTCGTGATCCCGCTGGCCGGAGCCGCGCTCTCCGGCCTCGGCGCGGCCCTCGGGCTGCTCGCGCCGCGGCAGGAGATCGCCACGCTCTTCGGCCAGTTGGGCATGTCGGCGGCGCTGCTGCTCGGCGTGCTGCCCGCCTCGCACATGCCCGCGCCGATCTCCTGGGCGCGCGATCTGCTGCCCTCCACGTACGGCGTCGAGGCGTTCGCCCGCACCTTCGGCGGGCATCCGCACTGGGCCGCGGTCGTCGGCGACCTGTCCGTGTGCGCGGTCGTCGGCGTCGGCTCGCTGGCCGTCGCCACCTGGGCCTACCGCAGGGCGGCCTGCCGATGAAGCGACGGACAGGCAGACCTGGCACGATGGGCGGGTGACCGCACCCCTGACGCCGCATGACCAGCCGCCGCCGTTTCCGCCGTACCCGGGCGCAGGCCCCGGTGGAGGCGACGGCAAGGGGGACCGGCCCTCACCGGTCGCCGAGTTGGGCCGCGCCGCGCTCGTCGCGGTCGCCGTCACGGTGTGCGGGGTGTTCCTCGGGCTGCTGTGGGCGTGGCTGTCACCGCGCGTCCCGCTGATCTCGGACGGCAAGTACATCTACCTCAAGGACACCGAGGGCGAAGAGGCGATCGGCGGCGACGGCACCTTCGTGCTGATCGCGCTGTGCCTGGGCGCGCTGACCGCCCTCGGCGTCTTCCTCTGGTACCGCCGCGGCGGCGTCGCCGTGGTCCTCGGCCTCGCGGTCGGCGGCGTCCTCGCCTCCCTCGTCGGCTGGCGGCTGGGCATCGCCCTCGGACCGACCGTCCACATCAAGGCACACGCCAAGGAGGTCGGCCCGAACGTCGTCTTCGACGGGCCGCTGAAGCTGCGCGCCAAGAGCGCGCTGGTCGCCTGGTCGGCGGCGGCGATGCTGGTGCACCTGGGCCTGACCTCGCTCTTCGGGCCGCGCGACCCGCAGCCGGTGTACGTGGCGCCGCAGCCGTGGGGCGCGCCGCCGCCTCCGCCGCCGCCCCCGGCGCAGTGACGCTCTCCCGCTCAAGCCGAGGTCGAGACGTCCCGGTCAGATACGGGAGATCCGGGCCGTCACCGCTGAGGTGAGCGTCACCAGGTCGGCGGGGGACAGCTCCAGCTCCAGGCCGCGCTTGCCCGCGGAGACGAAGACCGTGGGGAAGCCGAGCGCCGAGGCGTCCAGGGCCGTGGGCAGGCGCTTGCGCTGGCCCAGCGGGGAGATCCCGCCGAGCACGTAACCGGTGCTGCGCTCGGCGTCGGCCGGCGCCGCCATCGTCGCGCGCTTGCCGCCGACCGCCGCGGCCAGCGCCTTGAGGTCGAGCGAGCCCGCGACCGGGACGACCGCCACGGTCAAAGCGCCGTCCACCTCCGCGACCAGCGTCTTGAAGACCCGGCCCCGGACCTCGTCGGGGGGCACCCCGAGCGCCGCGCCCAGCGCCGCCGCGGCCTCGGCGCCGTAGGAGAGTTCGGAGGCCGGGTCGTGCGCGTAGGCGTGCACGGTGAACGGCAGGCCCGCCTTCTCCAGGGCGACCGTGGCCGGGGTGCCTCCGGCCGCACGCGCCTTCTTCGCCATCGCCGACCCCCTGATACGCGCTAGTTGGCGCTGATCGCCTGGTGGGTGAGTTCCACCGCGGGCAGTGACGGCAGCTTGTCGATCACCGCGCTCTCGCGGCGCAGCAGCCGCAGTTCGGCCGTCAGCCGGGCCGCGGTGTCCGCCGCCTCCAGCAGCTCCTGCTTCACCGAGGTCTCCACGACCACCGCCGCCGCGACGAGATACGACAGCACCGTGGCGTCGTCGGGGAACTCCTGCCCCGGCGCGAGGGTGCGCTCGCGCGCCCCGGCCAGCCGCTTCTGATACGTGCCGAACACCCGTGAGACCTCGGAGGCCAGCGCGCCCGCCCCCGCGCCGGGCTCGTCCGGCAGCTCCTCGTACTCGGCCGTCAGATAGGGCCCGCTCGCGTCCACCGACAGCAGCTTGAACCGGATCAGGCCCGTGGCCACCAGTTCGTACCCGCCGTCGTCGCGCTCCGCGATGCCCGCCGCGTCCGCGATGCACCCGTAGCCGTACAGCGCCGCCTCCGGGTCCTCGCCGAGACCGGCGGCCGGACCGGTGTCCCCGCCGTCCTGGCCCGTCGGAGCGACCTCCTGGCCGTTCTTGATCGCCACCACGCCGAAACGCCGCGGCGCGTTCTCGGGCAGCGCCAGCAGATCGCCCACGAGCGCGCGGTACCGCTCCTCGAAGACGTTCAGCGGCAGCACCAGGCCGGGAAAGAGCGCCGTACTGAGCGGGAAGAGCGGAAGACGATCGGTCACAGTGAGCAAGGGTACGGGCAGTACGCCCGCCTTAGGCATCCGCTGCGCCCCTCGGTGCCGCGGCGGGCCCCGAAACGCCGCCGATCGGTTGAGCGGGGGTGACGCACCTCATGGCTGCCGCCCGGCTCTCCCGCACACGGCGCCCGCCTGGCCCTGACGGCTGTCGTCCGGCTCGCCCGGCCCTGACGGCTGTCGTCCGGCCGTCCGGCCCGCCCGGCTCTGACGGCTGTCGTCCGGCTCGACCGCGGCTGAGGGCGGCCGCCCGTGCTCAACCGCGGCTGAGCATGCGGGAGGCGCCCGCGGCGACCGTGGTGGCGAGGGTCCAGCCGAGCAGGGTGAGCAGGGAGGCCACCCACTGGCTGACGCCGACCTCCCGCCACGCGTTGTCCTGGCCGAGGTCGATCACCGGCAGGAGCAGGTCAAGGGCGTAGAGCGCGGGGCTCCAATGCGGCCGGTAGTCGTTCCCCGCCGGGGGCGGCGTCCTGTGGAGGGCGAAGTACAGCGCGCCCAGAGCCCACAGCACCGCCATCCACACCGCGGCCCGGCCGGGCCGGTAGCCGTATCCGACCGTCACGTCCTGGAGCCACCCCCACGCCCGCCCGGCCGGCGGCAGCGACTCGCGGCGGCGGCGCTGCTTGGCCAGCAGCACCTCGCGGGCGTGCGCGTCCTCGCCGCCCGCCCGCAGCGCGGCGGCCAGCCGCTCGTACGGGCCGGGACTGTATTCCGGCGTCGCCGCGTTCAGCCACGCGACGCGCTCGCGCAGCGGGAAGGCGGTGCGCGGGGTCAGCGCCTCGTACGAGAAGTCCGTCAGATCGACCTGCCCCGGCCCCGGCCAGCTCTGCGGCGCGTCGGTCAGCCGCCCCACCCGCGCGCCCGCCAACGACACCGGCCCGCTGGGCGGCGTCCCCAAGGTGATCCGCAACTCGGGCGTCTGCAAGCGCCGTAGCGAGAGCTGCTGCCCTTCCCCCAGCCGGAACCGCGCCCGGTCGATCACCACGGCGTTGCCCACCCGGGCGTCGTCCAGCCGCACCCCGCCCTCCGCGCTGAACTCCCTGCGGGCCGTGCCGGACGGCTCGCCGCCGCCCGCGGGGTCCGTCCCGCCGGGAGCCGCGGTCGTGTCGGGCGAGCGGTTCGCGGGCCAACTGGTGGTGAGGTAGACGGTGTGCTCGACCGTCGTGCGGGCGGCGTTGAGCGCGTCGCGGCCGTACGGATTGCGCAGGGTGGCCCCGCGCAGGTTGAGACGGCCGCCGACGCGGGCGCTGCGGAGGCTGAACTCGCCGCGCAGGTCGAGGAGTTCGGCGTCCAGGTCCTGGCCGACGGTGAGACCGTCGGCGGCGATGGCGCGGCCGTGGCGGTCGCGGCGGACGGTGAGCTGGTTGAGCAGGAGGTCGGTGCCGATCTGGGCGTCGGTCAGGCGGATGCCGCCGGTCACGACGCACTGCGGCAGATGCAGGTCACCGGTGATCTGGAGCCGGGCGGCCTCCAGCCGCGGGAGGTGGCAGCGCACCAGCCGGACACTGCCCGCCCGGCACTCCGGCAGCAGCACCTGGTCCTCGAAGCGGCAGTCGTCGAACTGCACGTAGGGGGCGACGGTGCCGCCCGCCAGCGACAGACGGCCGGTGATCCGCAGGCCCGCCAGTTTGAGCGCCGCCACCCGCCCCGGCTCCGGCGGCGGCCCGTCCAGCAGCAGCTGCGCGACGGCGTCGGCCCGTACCGCGGGCGTCCCCCCGGCCCCCGCCCCGAAGGCCGCACCGAGCCGGAAGGCCCGCCACATCCCCTGCTCCACAGCCGTCCAGTCGCCCGGCGGCCCCTCACCACGACGCTCGCTCACCCTTCCCCCTCCCACGACCCGCCGCCACGCTAGGGCGTGTCCGTAAAGTCTCGTCTGGCCGGCGGCGCCTGGCACGCACGCTCGCCGCGTTGTCGGGCTCATCCGAATAGGCCCACTATGAGGACGGCCCTACGCCTTGCGATCGCACGCACCAGACACCGCCAGCCCCGCCCTCCGGGCGGACGACGCGACTTTACGGACACGCCCTAGGTGTATTGATCACGAGCGTTGTTGACATGTCCCGGTGCTTGATCATGGCGAAGACCTCCGGTGTGGTGGAGCTGTCTAGGACTGCACCGCACGGAGGTCTTCGTGTCCCACCGTAATGCCCGGCTG
>NZ_JBVHMF010000028.1:0-66965 GCF_055558595.1 Streptomyces sp. NPDC025721
TCTGCCCCGTCTACGAACGCGCCGGCGGCCACGCCTACGGCTCCCCCTACCCCGGCCCCATCGGCGCCATCCTCACCCCCCAACTCCGCACCACCGCCACCGAACTCGACGCCTCCCTCCCCTACGCCTCCACCCTCTGCGGCGCCTGCTACGACGTCTGCCCCGTCGCCATCAACATCCCCGAAGTCCTCGTCCACCTCCGCGAACGCGTCGCCCAAGGCGCCACCACCACCCACAACGGCCAACGCGTCACCATCAAACCCGCCAAAGGCCACGCCGCCGAACGCGCCACCATGCGCGCCGCCCGCTGGACACTCGACCACCCCGCCCTCATGCGCCAGGGCCAGCGCCTCGCCACCCGCACCCGACACCTCCACCCCCAACGACTCCCCGGACCCGCCAAAGCCTGGACCGCCACCCGCGACCTCCCCACCCTCCCCCCACAGACCTTCCGCGACTGGTGGCAACACAACAAACACAACCACCCCCAGACCGAGGAGAACGGCCAGTGACCTCCCGCGACACCGTCCTCACCCGCATCCGCAACGCCCTCGCGGACGTCCCCCGCGACGACCGCCCGCACGACACCCCCCTCACCAGGGACTACCTGCACACCCACGCCGACCGCACCCCGCAGGAGACCGCGACCCTCCTCGCGGAGAACCTCACCGACTACCGGGCCCACGTCCACCACACGGACGAGACCGGACTGCCCGCGACCGTCGCCCGCCTGATCGCCGAGCACGGCAGCCGCAGCGTCGTCACCCCGCAGGGCCTGCCCGCGCACTGGCTCGACGCGATCGGCCCCGACACCGAGCGGCACACCGACCGGCCCGAGCAGACCACCTACGACCTCGACGCGATCGACACCGTGATCACCGGCTGCGCCCTGGCCATCGCCGAGACCGGCACCATCGTGCTCGACACCTCCCCCGACCAGGGCCGCCGCCGGATCACCCTCGTCCCCGACCACCACATCTGCGTCATCACCCCCGCGCAGATCGTCGCCTCGGTCCCCCAGGCCCTCCCCCGCCTGGACCCCACCCGGCCCCAGACCTGGATCTCAGGCCCCTCCGCCACCAGCGACATCGAACTCGACCGCGTCGAAGGCGTCCACGGCCCCCGCACCCTGGACGTCATCATGGTTGTGTGATCGCACAAACGAGGCGGACAGCTGGATCATGCGGCTTATGCAATGCGCCAGGAGACTTATCCCTCGCAGATGCGTCACTATGATCGTCACAATGACCTGGTGCGCGGCAGAGAGAGAGTTCCTGTGATGATCCGTACCGAACGGCGCCGCGGCATGGTGGCGGCCGTCGGCGGCGCCGCCGTACTGCTGGCGCTCACTGCCTGCTCGTCCTCGGACAAGGGTTCCGACGGCTCGTCGTCGTCCCCCTCCGCCTCGTCCTCCGCTTCCGCGTCGGCGACCACGCCGAAGGTCACCGGTTCCGTGACCGTGTTCGCGGCGGCGTCGCTGAAGGAGTCCTTCACGACGCTCGGCAAGCAGTTCGAGGCCGCGTACCCCGGCACGAAGGTGACGTTCAACTTCGGCGGCAGCGACGTGCTCGCGGCCAGCATCACCTCGGGCGCGCCCGCTGACGTCTTCGCGGCGGCCAGTACGAAGACGATGAAGATCGTCACCGACGCCAAGGACGCGGCGGGCACTCCCGCCCCCTTCGTGCGCAACCAGTTGGAGATCGCGACGCTGCCCGGCAACCCGGACAAGATCGCGTCGCTGAAGGACCTGACGAAGTCCGGCCTCAAGGTCGCGCTGTGCGCGAAGACGGTGCCGTGCGGGGCCGCCGCGCAGACGGCGCTGACCGACAGCGGGCTGAAGCTGACGCCGGTCAGTTACGAGCAGGACGTGAAGGCCGCGCTGACGAAGGTGGAGCTGAAGGAGGTCGACGCGGCGGTGGTCTACAAGACCGACGTGAAGGCCGCGGGCGGCAAGGTGCAGGGCGTGGACTTCCCCGAGTCGGCGAAGGCGATCAACACGTACCCGATCGTGGAGCTGAAGAACGCGCCCAACGGGACGGCCGCGCAGGCGTTCATCGCGCTGGTGCGGTCCGCCGAGGGCCAGAAGGTGCTCACCGGGGCGGGCTTCCTCAACCCGTGACCGGTCGGGAGCGGTGGGGCGCCGCGGCCGGTCCGGGACTTCCCGGGCACCGGCCGCGGCGCCGCTTCGTGCGCAGCCGCGGCGGTGTCCCGCTGCCGTTGCTGCTGCCCGCGCTGATCGCGCTCGTCTTTCTGCTGCTGCCGCTGCTGGCGCTGCTGATCCGGGCGCCGTGGCGGAGCCTGCCGTCGCAGCTCACCAGTTCCGAGGTGTGGACGGCGCTGCGGCTGTCGTTGGAGACCGCGACCACGGCGACCGCCGTGTCGCTGGTGTTCGGGGTCCCGCTGGCGTGGCTGCTGGCCCGTACGACGTTTCCCGGCCGCGGTCTGGTGCGCTCGCTGGTGACGCTGCCGCTGGTGCTGCCGCCGGTGGTCGGCGGTGTGGCGCTGCTGCTGGCGCTGGGGCGCAACGGTGTGGTGGGGCGCTGGCTGGACTCGGCGTTCGGCGTCACGCTGCCGTTCACGACGGCCGGTGTGGTGGTGGCGGAGACGTTCGTGGCGATGCCGTTCCTGGTGATCACCGTCGAGGGGACGCTGCGGGCGGCCGACACGCGGTTCGAGGAGGCGGCGGCGACGCTGGGCGCCTCGCGGTTCACCGCCTTCCGCCGGGTCACCCTGCCGATGATCGCACCGGGTGTCGCGGCGGGCGCGGTGCTGGCCTGGGCCAGGGCGCTGGGCGAGTTCGGCGCGACCATCACCTTCGCGGGCAGTTTCCCCGGCCGTACGCAGACGATGCCGCTGGCGGTGTATCTGGCGCTCCAGGACGATCCGGCCGCCGCCATCGCGCTCAGCCTCGTCCTGCTCGCGGTCTCCGTCGCGGTCCTCGCCGGGCTGCGCGAACGCTGGACGGCCGCGTCATGAGACTCGACAAGGGGGACGGGCCCGACGTGCGGGGTGCCGAGGACGCCGACGGCCTCGACGCGCGTCTCGTCCTGGACCGCGGCACCTTCCGGCTGGACGTACGGCTGTCGGTGCCGCCCGGCGAGGTGCTGGCGCTGCTCGGTCCGAACGGCGCGGGCAAGACCACCGCGCTGCGTACGCTGGCCGGTCTCGCCCCGCTGTCCGGCGGCCATCTGCGGCTCGACGGGCGGACGCTGGAGGAACCGGCGGTACGGCGGCGGGTGCCGGCCGAGGACCGGCCGGTCGGAGTGATCTTCCAGGACTATCTGCTCTTCCCGCATCTGACCGCGCTGGACAATGTCGCCTTCGGGCCGCGCTGCCACGGCGCGTCCAAGGCGGACGCGCGGGCGCGGGCGGCGGATCTGCTGGACCGGATGGGGCTCGCGGACCACGCGGGCGTCAAGCCGCGGCGGCTGTCCGGCGGGCAGGCCCAACGCGTGGCGCTGGCCAGGGCGTTGGCGACCGGGCCGCGGCTGCTGCTGCTCGACGAGCCGCTGGCGGCGCTGGACGCCCGCGCGCGGCTGGACGTACGGGCGGAGCTGCGCCGCCATCTGGCCGCGTTCGAGGCGGTGGCGGTGCTGGTGACGCACGACCCGCTGGACGCGATGGTGCTGGCCGACCGGCTGGTGGTGATCGAGCACGGGCGGGTGGTGCAGGAGGGCACGCCCGCGGAGATCGCCCGCCGTCCGCGTACGGACTACATCGCGCGGCTGGTCGGGCTCAATCTCTACCGGGGCGAGGCCGAGGGACATACGGTCCGGCTCGGTCCGGAGCTGACCGTGACCGCCACGGAGGAGCTGACGGGGCCCGCCTTCGTGGCCTTCCCGCCGAGCGCGGTCACGCTCTCCACCGACCGGCCGGACTCCAGCGCGCGCAACACCTGGCGGGCCAGGATCTGCGGCCTGGAGTCGCACGGCGACCAGATCCGTGTCGCTCTCACCGGGAGCGCCGACGACCTGCCGCTGACCGCCGACCTGACGGCGGTGTCCGTGGCCGAACTGGGCCTGCACGAGGGCGCGCAGGTGTGGGCGACGGTCAAGGCGGCCCAGACGCACGCCTATCCCGCGTGAGCCGGCCGGTCGGCGGGGCTCAGCGGTACCGACGCGGCGGCCCTCAGCGGGAGTTCGGCGGCGAGCCGGCCCCCGGTGTCACGGCCAGCAGATTGCGGGCGATGGTCAGCAGATAGGCGCGGACGGTGGCGCTGCCCGGCTCGATCCGGCCGAGGTGCAGCCAGGCGCGCAGCAGCGTCTCGTGGGCCACGTCCTCGGCCTGCGCGCGGTCGCGCACGTGGCCGAGGGCGAACGACACCAGCATCTCGTAGTGCTCGGTGTGCTGCCCGGTTTCGCGTTCTTCCGGTGTCACCGGTCGTCCCCTCCCCCGGGGGCGGCGCACGCCGCAACCCCTGTGGGAGTAATACGCGACCGGCGCGCGCCGCGTTCATCCGGGGTGGGTGTGGCCTCAGGTGGGCGTGGGGCGTACGAGTACGGAGCCGGGCCGTGGCCCGGCTCCGCTCGGGTGTCGGCCGGCCGCGGAGATCAGCCCGGCCGGGGGATCAACTCGGCAGCGTCCACTGCTGGTTGGCGCCCGTGCCGCAGGTCCAGATCTGGAGCCGGGTGCCGTTGGCGCTGCTGGGGCCCGTCGCGTCCAGGCACTTGCCCGACCCGGCGTTCACCAGCGTGCTCCCGCTGCGCGTCCACTTCTGGGCGGCGCTGCCGTTGCAGTCGTAGAGCTGCACCTTGGTGCCGTTGGCCGTGCCCGCCGAGGTGACGTCCATGCACTTGCCGAGGGCCTTGAGCGTGCCGTCGGAACCGACCGCCCAGGTCTGGGCGCTGGTGCCGTTGCAGTCGTAGAGCTGTACGGCCGCGCCGTTGGTGCTGCTGGCGCCCGCGATGTCCACGCACTTGCCGCCGTAGCCGTGGATGGCGCCGGTCGGGCCGCCCTGCGGCGGGGTGACCGGGCCGCTCTGGCCCGCCGCCCAGCGGATCTCCTGGATCAGCAACTGGTTCTGCTGGGCGCTGGCGAAGGTGGACGACAGCGCGGTGTTGGTGTCGTAGTTCATCGCGTTGTGCCCGAAGTTGTTGTAGACCATCTTGTAGTTCTTGTTGGTCCACACGATCGGGTAATAGCCGCTGTACCAGGTCTGGTTGGGGTCGGTCCCGATCGGGAACGTCGACTGGTCCATCGAGGCCAGGATGTCGATGTTCGGGTTCTGCCGCAGGTCGTTCTGCCAGCTATACCACTCGCTGACGGACGAGGCGATCGTGCCGGGCAGGCCCGCGGTGGCCGGGTGGTTCGGGTCCTCGATCTTCAGCGTCTCGGCGGTCGGCCCCCAGGTGTTGGACTTGAAGGTGCCGGTGCCGAGGAAGGTCTGGTGGTACCAGGACCAGCCGTTGGACGACGCGTCGTTGTAGGCCGCGACATGGAAGCCGATCCAGCCGCCGCCGTTGTTCATGTACGTCTGGAACGCGCTCTGCTGGGCCGCGGTCTGCGGGGCGTTGTCGAGGAACATGACCACCTGGTACTGGGCCAGGTTGGCGGTGTTGAGCTGGCTCCAGTCGTTGGTCGAGGTGTACGAGAAGCCGTACTGCGCCGCGTGCTGCGGGAACCACGCGTTCGCTTCGTGGACGAAGTTGATGTGGGCGGCGTCGTACGTGCCGTCGTAGAAGGCGATCACCTTGAAGTCGGCGGCCTGCGCGGTGTGCGCGGGCCCCGCCTGTACCCCGAGCACCACGGCGAACAGCGCGAACAGCCTCAACAGGGTGCGCGACCAGGGTATTTGTGTGCGGGATCTGATCATGTGGGGGACCTTCCTTGTGCGCGACGGTGGGGGACGTGCGCCTGTACCGCGATTGAAAGGTCCAGACTATGTTCATGTCAATGACTCGCGGTCGAATCCTTGACCTAGTAACAGCGTTGACCGGGGGGTGAGTTGTTTTTCGTTCACTTCCTTGACCCAGCCCTTGACGCGGCGGCCCGGTGGGGCGATCCTTCCGAACCAACGGACAAGAAGCTTTCCTTCCACGCACCACCGCATACCTCCCCCTTACCACTGGCCCGTACTCCTCCCCGTCGGGCCCCGTCCGACCCCATCGGCCTCATCCGACCCCATCGGCCTTCATCAGTCCCCATCGGCCTCATCGCATCCTTCGGACCGCGTCGCCCGCGGAGCACGGTGCGCGACCGCGGCGACGCTCACAACCCCGGTGGGGGCCGGGGGGTCGCAGGTCGGGTGCCGGGTGTCCGTTTCGTTCAAGACACCCGGCGCCCGGCCCGCCTAGCGTGAACGGCATGAACGCACCCCTCACGCCCCGTATCGATCTGATCGGCCTCGTCGTCGCGGACATGGCCGCCTCGCTCGCCTTCTACCGGCGCCTGGGCATCGAGCTGCCCGCGGCGGCGGACGCGGAGCCGCACGTCGAGGTCACGCTCCCCGGCGGTCTGCGGCTGGCCTGGGACACCGTGGAGACCGTCCGCTCCTTCGACCCCGACTGGTCGCCCGCCACCGGCTCCCGGATGTCGCTGGCCTTCGACTGCGGCGCCCCCGAGGGCGTGGACGCGGCCTACGCCGAGCTGACCGAGGCCGGGCACACGGGCCACCTCAAGCCGTGGGACGCCTTCTGGGGCCAGCGCTACGCGGCCGTGTACGACCCGGACGGCAACACCGTCGACCTCTTCGCCGCTATGCCGGAGCCGTCGGCTGGATGAGCCGCCCGAGCGGCACGCCCGCGAGCGACTTGACCTCGCGCGCGAGATGGGCCTGGTCGGCGTAGCCCGCGACCGCCGCGACCTGCGCGAACGCGGTGCCCCCGCGGGCCAGCTCCAGCGCCCTCTGCAGCCGCAGCACCCGGCCGAGCGTCTTGGGCCCGTAGCCGAACGCGGCCTCGCAGCGGCGGCGCAACTGCCGCTCCCCCAGGCCCGTCCCGGCCGCGATCGCGCCCACTGGGCGGCCCGCGGCCAGCGCCCTGGCGACGCCGCCCGGGAGGGGATCGACGGGCCCGGCCGCGCCGAGCCGCGTCACCGCCCAGGCGTCGAGGACGGCGGCGGCGTCCCGGCCGCCCAGCCGGTCCGCCAGCCGTCCAGCGCGCGCCGCGGGCCACAGCGCGTCCAGCGGCACCCTGCGGTCGCGCAGCTCGCGGGCCGGCACTCCCAGCACCAGCGGGCCGAGCCCCGGCGCGAACCGCAGCCCCGCGTACGAGCCGCCCGGCGCGTCGTCGGCGACGAACGCGCGGGTGTCGGGGCCCGCGACCAGCAGGCCGCCGTCGTACCAGATCAGGTCCATGCAGCCGTCGGGCAGCACGCGGTAGGACCCGCCGCCGTTCTCACGGGTCCACACGGTGACGCCCGGCACCGCGGCGGCACGTTCCTCGTACATGCCTCCATGGTGCACCGCGACCCGGCCGCCGGTCCCGCCGAGCCGAGCCGCGCGTCACAGCTCCGGCGGGAAGGGCGGCATCGGCGGCGGGGGCGCGGCGGGCGGCGGAGGCGCGGGCCGGGAGGCCGAGCGGTGCGGGGCCGAGTGCCGGGCGGGCGGGGTCGCCGGAGCCATCGGCGGTACGTCGGGGCGGCGGCGCAGCCGGGACCGCACATCGGCGTGCGGCAGGAATTCCGCCCACCGCTCGGGGTATTCGGCGGGCGGGTCGTCGTCGGGGTCGCCGTCCTCGTCCCCGGCGTACGCGGCCCTGCGGGCGGCGGCCTGCGCGACGACCTCGGCCGCCGCGGCCTCCCGCAGCCTGGCGTTCTCCTCGCGGGCCGCGGCGGTGGCCAGCGACGGCCACACCCGGTCCACGGCCGCGTTGACGGCCGCGCCGACCAGGACGGCGAAGGCGGACACGCCGATCCACAGCAGGACGGCGACCGGTGCGGCCAGCGAGCCGTAGATCGTCGGTCCCTCGACGGTGTGGGTGAGGTAGATGCGCAGGACGAAGCTGCCGACCACCCACATCAGCAGCGCGATCAGCGCGCCGGGCACGTCCTCGTACCAGGCGGAGCGCACCGGCACCGACACGTGGTAGAGCGTGGTGAGGAAGGCGATCGTGGCGAGCAGGACGGCGGGCCAGTACAGCACCGCGACCGCGCCCTCGCCGCCCGGCAGCACGTCGACCACCGCGTCGGGTCCCGCGACGACCAGCGGCAGGACGGCGGCGCCCAGTATCAGCGCGACGACGTACAGCACCAGCGACATCAGCCGGGTCTTGACGATGCCGCGGCGGCCCTCCAGGCCGTACATGATGGTGATGGTGTCCACGAAGACGTTGACCGCGCGGGAGCCCGACCACAGGGCGATCAGGAAGCCGAGCGAGATCAGGTCCGGGCGGCGGCCGTGGAAGACGTCGTCGACCAGGGGTTTGACGAGCTGGTTGACGCCCTTGTCGGAGAGCACGGTGGAGGACGCCGTGAGGATGTTGTGCCGGATGTGGTCGATGGTGTCGAGGCCGATGACGGTGTCGACGTAGCCGAGGGCGCCGACCAGGCCGAGCAGCAGCGGCGGCAGCGACAGCAGGACGAAGAAGGCCGCCTCGGCGGCGAGGCCGGTCACCCGGTACTCCATGCAGGAGTTGACGGTGTCCTTCAGCAGCAGCCAAGCGACCTTGCGCTTGGAGACGTTGCGGTACACCACCCGAGCCCGGCGCCACCTGCTCGGGCGACGATGGCCTCTTTCTTCGGCTGCTTGCACCCCCTTACGTTAGCTGCCATGAGCACCCTCACTCACACGGTGACCAATCAGGCTCCGCCGCTGGTCGGCCATGACGTGTACAGCACCGACAGCGCCCTCGTGGAGGCCGTGGCCCGCCACGCCGATCCGGCCGGGCTCACGGAGATCACGGACGAGTTGAGCGAGCTGGGCAAGGCCGCGGGATCCGCCCAGGCACAGCGCTGGGGCGAGGAGGCGAACACGTACTCGCCCGTGCTGCGCACCCACGACCGCTACGGCAACCGGATCGACGAGGTGGACTTCCACCCCTCGTACCACCGGCTGCTCGGGCACGCGGTCACCGCCGGTCTCACCGACGCCTGGTCGCGGCCCGACGGGCACCTCAGGCGGGCCGCCGGGTTCCTGGTCTGGTCGCAGGTCGACGCCGGGCACGGCTGTCCGGTGTCGATGACGCACGCGGCGGTGCCCGCACTGCGCACCGACCCGGCGCTGGCCGCCGAGTGGGAGCCGCGGCTCGGGTCGCGGGTCTACGATCCGCAACTGGTCGCGGCCGGCGAGAAGCCGGGCGCGCTGTTCGGAATGGGCATGACGGAGAAGCAGGGCGGCTCCGACGTACGGGCCAACACCACGCACGCCGAGCCGCTGGCGGAGGACGGCGCGTACGCGCTGACCGGGCACAAGTGGTTCTGCTCCGCGCCGATGTCGGACGGCTTCCTCGTCCTGGCGCAGGCGCCGGGAGGGCTGACCTGCTTCCTGCTGCCGCGCGTGCTGCCGGACGGCACCCGCAACGTCTTCGCGATCCAGCGGCTGAAGGACAAGCTCGGCAACCGCTCCAACGCCTCCTCGGAGGTGGAGTTCAGCGGTACGTGGGCGCGGCGGGTCGGCGACGAGGGGCGCGGGGTGGCCACCATCATCGAGATGGTCGCGGCGACCCGTCTCGACTGCGCGCTGGGCTCGGCCGCCCTCATGCGGCAGGCGGTGGCGCAGGCCGTGCACCACGCCACGTACCGCAGCGCCTTCGGCGGGCCGCTGGCCGACAAGCCGCTGATGCGCAACGTGCTGGCGGACCTCGCGCTGGAGTCGGAAGCCGCGACGACCACGGCGCTGCGGCTGGCGGCGGCCTGCGACGCGGACACCGAGCAGGAGCGGCACTTCCGGCGGCTGGCGGTGGCCGTCACCAAGTTCTGGGTCACCAAGCGCTGTCCGGTCGTCGCGGCCGAGGCGCTGGAGTGCCTGGGCGGCAACGGCTACGTGGAGGAGTCCGGCATGCCGCGGATCTTCCGCGAGTCGCCGCTGAACTCGGTGTGGGAGGGCTCGGGGAACGTCCAGGCCCTCGACGTGCTGCGCGTCCTCCAGCGGGAGCCGCTGGCCCTCAACGCCTTCCTGGCCGAGCTGGGGCTGGCCCGCGGGGCCGACCACCGCCTCGACGGCGCCGTCAAGGACCTCCTCGGCGAACTCGCCGACCTCGACGGAGTCGAGACCCGCGCCCGCCGCATCGTCGAGCGCATGGCGCTGGTCCTCCAGGGCACCCTCCTGGTCCGCTTCGCGCCCCCCGAGGTCGCCGACGCCTTCTGCGCCTCCCGCCTCGGCCACGACTGGGGCGCCACCTTCGGCACCCTCCCCCACACCCTGGACCTGTCCTCGATCGTCGACCGCGCCCGCCCGGTCCAGTCCTAGGGCGCGTCCGCGAAGTCCCGTCGCGGCGGAACGGAAAACGGCGCGGCAGCGGCTGTCCCTCCGCTCGCCCCCCGAAGGGGGAGCAGAAAGGTTTCCGCCGCCGCGCCCACGGAGGGTGGCGCCGCGCCGACTCGGCACCACCCCCGGTCTGTTGGGCCGTCAGGCCGACCGTCCCGGCAGCGCGGGCGGGGGGCTGCCGCGCGCCGGTGACGCCGCGTCACTCTCCGTCGAAGTCGCGTACGCTCGCAATGGTTGCAGCCCGTTGCACATGTCGTCAGGCCGTGCGGGGACCTCCGGCGGAGGGGAGGGAAATCGCGACGGCCGGGCCCGTACGGCGGCACCATGGGCAGTGGAAGACGGAGAGCACGCAGGGCGGGGGCGACGTGACACACTTTCCGATCCAGGTCGGCCGGAGGGACGCGATGGACGCCCGCGCGTCCGCGCACCTGCTGGCCTCGGTCCGGGAAGCCACTCTTGCGGGTGATGTGCCGCCGAAGCCGCCGCGGCCGGTGATCGGCGAGTCATGGACACGCGCCCTGAGCCGGGGCCTGGACCCGGACACCGGTCGCAACGACGGGCTGCTGGGCACCGACGAGCTGGAGTACCGGCGGCAGTCCACCCCGCTCGGCGCTCTGCTGCCGCTGCTGCGCGACGGTCTGCACGCGGTCGCGGACGTGGCCGGGCACATCATGATCGTCACCGACCCGGAGGGCCGGGTGCTGTGGCGCGACGGCAGCCTCGCGTCCCGCAAGTCCCTCGCGGACCGGCTGGGCTTCGCCGAGGGCGCGAGCTGGGCCGAGGACGCGGTCGGCACGAACGCGATCGGTACGGCGCTGGTGACCGGCACCCCCCTCCAGGTGCACTCCGCCGAGCACTACGTGCGCAATCTGCACGGCTGGACCTGCGCCGCGGCCCCGCTGCACGATCCGCGCGACGGACGGCTGCTGGGCGTGGTGAACGTGACCGGTCCCGCCTCCACCGCGCACCCGGCGAATCTGTCGCTGGTCTCCGCGGTGGCCAGGGTCGCCGAGGGCGAACTGCGGGCCAGGCACTGGGCGGCGGTCGAGCGGCTGCGGTCGGTGGCCGCGCCGCTGCTGGCCCGGATGGAGGGCCAGGCGCTGGCCGTCGACCCCAACGGCTGGGTGGCGGCGGTGGCCGGGATGGCGCCGCCGGACCGGCTGCAACTGCCCGCGGCCGTCAGCGCCGGGCAGATGTGGCTGCCCTCGCTCGGCCTGTGCTCGGTGGAGCCGCTGCCGGGCGGCTGGCTGGTACGGCTGGGCAGCCGCGAGCGGGCGTCGGGCGCGAGCCAGGTGGTGCTGGACGTGAGCCGTCCGCGCAACTGGATGGTGACGGTGAGCGGCGCGGCCGGGAGCTGGGCGCAGCAGCTCAGTCCGCGCCACGCGGAGCTGCTGTTCGTACTCGCCGTGCACCGCGGCGGCAGGACCGCGGCCGAGCTGGCCGCCGACTTGTTCGGCGATCCGAGCCGTACGGTGACGGTGCGCGCGGAGCTGTCCCGGCTGCGGCGGAATCTGGCGGGCGTGCTGGCGCACCGGCCGTACCGCTTCGCCGACGGGGTGAATGTCGAACTCATCCGTCCGCACCACCCGTTGGACCTCCTCCCGCACTCGCTCGCGCCCGCGGTGCTGGCCGCGCGCCGCTGACCGTACGGCCGCCGGGCGCGGCCGGTCACCGTACGTGTCCGGCCGCATTCGCGTGATGACCATCGAAACGAGTCGGCGGCGCGGCCGTCAAGAGGACGTGTCCGCGCGGTGGGGGCGCGCGGAGCGCGGTACGGGCGCGGGCCGGGGGCGAGATCCGGCCACCGGGTGCCCGGTCGCGGCGTCCGGGGCGGGCCCGGGGCGCTGGGCCGCACCGCCTAGGGTGGGCCGCATGAGTACGCCCGTGACCACCTGGTCCCTCGAACTGACCTCGCCCGACGAGCTGCGGGCCGCGGCCGTGCCGCCCGAGGCGTCGGGTGTCCGGATCGTGCGGTCGCAGGTCCCGTCGGCCGAATTCGGGCGCTTTCTGTATACGGCGGTCGGCGCGGACTGCGCGTGGCGGGACCGGCTGCCGTGGCCGCCGGAGCAGTGGCGGGCGCATCTGGCGCGGCCCGGCACCGAGGTGTGGGTGGCGTACGAACACGGCACCCCCGCGGGTTATGTGGAGCTGGGGGCGCAGGACGCGGGCGTGGTGGAGATCGTCTACTTCGGGCTGCTGCCGGACTCCAGGGGCCGCGGTCTCGGCGGCCATCTGCTGTCCTTCGGCACCGAGCGGGCCTGGGACCTGGGCGACCGCTGGGAGGGAAGGGAACCGACCGAGCGGGTGTGGGTGCACACCTGCTCGCTGGACGGGCCGTACGCGCTGGACAACTACCGGCGGCGCGGCTTCCGGGTGTTCGACACGACGGTCGCCGCTTCCCCGTCCACTCCGCCGGGCGCGTGACCGTGCGCGCGCCGGTCGCGTGACCGTCCGCCCGCCGGTCGCGCCGGGCGGGGCGTGACCGACGCCACAGTTTCTCACCTGGTGAGATTATCTGGTCCACATAATGGATGGCGGTGGACTCTCCGGAGACCCGCATGCCACGCTTTCGTCATGTCACGCACTGGAATCGCCTTGGTAGGTCGGCCGCACGTCGACTTCTGCCGCGTGTCCAGCGCCATCTGTCCGGCGGTCTGACCGACTTAGCTCCGCTCCCCGCCATCCCCGTCGTCGTGGATGCCCGGAAGTCCCCGGCCGCCCCGCTGTGTTTCACAGCCCTGCGTTTTCCCAGGCCATAGGGTGCTCCCGCGCGTAATCGACCGTATTCGAGCCTGCCCGAAGGACGCATCGCCATGGCTTCCACCCCTGACCTGCCCCAGACTCCGGCCGGAGACGCCGCCGCCGGGGCTGCCGCGTCGCGCCGCAAGGCCGGACGGCACCGCGGTGAGGGCCAGTGGGCCATGGGGCACTTCACGCCGCTCAACGGCAACGAGCAGACCAAGAAGGACGACGACGGTCTCAATGTGCGGACACGCATTGAGACGATCTACTCCAAGGCCGGATTCCAGTCCATCGACGGCGCCGACCTGCGCGGCCGGATGCGCTGGTACGGGCTGTACACGCAGCGCCGCCCCGGGATCGACGGCGGCAGGACCGCCATCCTGGAGCCGGAGGAGCTGGACGACGAGTTCTTCATGATGCGGGTCAGGATCGACGGCGGCCGGCTGACCGTGGCCCAGCTCCGGGTGATCGGCGAGATCTCGCAGGAGTTCGCCCGCGGCACCGCCGACCTCACCGACCGGCAGAACATCCAGTACCACTGGATCCGGATCGAGGACGTACCGGAGATCTGGCGCCGCCTGGAGGCGGTCGGCCTGTCCACCATGGAGGCGTGCGGCGACACGCCCCGCGTCATCCTCGGCTCGCCCGTCGCGGGCATCGCCGAGGACGAGATCATCGACGGCACCACCGCGATCGACGAGATCCACGACCGCTACATCGGCAGCAAGGAATTCTCCAACCTGCCGCGGAAGTTCAAGACCGCGGTCTCCGGCTCGCCGCTGCTGGACGTGGCGCACGAGATCAACGACATCGCCTTCGTCGGCGTCCGGCACCCCGAGCACGGCCCCGGCTTCGACCTGTGGGTCGGCGGCGGGCTGTCCACCAACCCCAAGCTCGGTGTGCGGCTGGGCGCCTGGGTGCCGCTGGACGAGGTGCCCGAGGTGTGGGCGGGCGTCATCGGCATCTTCCGCGACTACGGCTACCGGCGGCTGCGCGCCCGCGCCCGGCTGAAGTTCCTGGTCGCCGACTGGGGTCCGGAGAAGTTCCGCCAGGTGCTCCAGGACGACTACCTCAAGCGCGAGCTGACCGACGGTCCGGCGCCCGACCAGCCGGTGCAGCAGTGGCGCGACCACATCGGCGTGCACCGGCAGCAGGACGGCCGCTTCTACGTCGGCTTCGCCTCGCGGGTCGGCCGGATCGACGGCGCGACGCTGACGAAGATCTCCGAACTGGCCGCCGAGCACGGCTCCGACCGGCTGCGGACCACCGTCGACCAGAAGATGCTCGTCCTGGACGTCGAGGAGTCCCGGGTCGAGTCGCTGGTCGCGGGTCTGGAGTCGCTGGACCTCCAGGCCACGCCGTCGCCCTTCCGGCGCGGCACCATGGCCTGCACCGGAATCGAGTTCTGCAAGCTCGCCATCGTGGAGACCAAGGCGCGCGGCGCCTCGCTCATCGACGAACTGGAGCGGCGGCTGCCGGACTTCGACGAGCCGGTCACCATCAACATCAACGGCTGCCCCAACTCCTGCGCCCGTATCCAGGTCGCGGACATCGGTCTCAAGGGACAGCTCGTCACCGACGCCGACGGCGAGCAGGTCGAGGGCTTCCAGGTGCACCTGGGCGGCAGCCTCGGCCTGGAGGCGGGCTTCGGCCGCAAGGTCCGCGGTCTGAAGGTCACTTCGGCGGAGCTGCCGGACTACGTGGAGCGGGTGCTGACCCGCTTCCAGGCCGGTCGCACCGACGGCGAGCGCTTCGCGCAGTGGGCGGCGCGCGCCTCCGCTGAGGAGCTGTCATGAGCGAGCGGGCCGCGCCGTTCTACTGCCCCTACTGCGGGGACGAGGACCTGCGTCCGTCCGAGGAAGGCCACGGCGCGTGGGAATGCCACGCCTGCAATCGCGCATTCACGCTGAAGTTCCTCGGGCTGCTGTCCAGGGGAACGACCGCCAACTCCCCGCATGGAGGCGCCTCGTGACCACCGCACAGCACACCGCCGAGGACTTGCGCACCCTGGCCGAGCAGGCGGGCCGCGACCTGGAGGAGGCGTCCGCGCTCGACGTGCTGCGCTGGGCCGCCGACACCTTCGGGCCGCGGTTCTGCGTCACGTCCTCGATGGAGGACGCCGTGGTCGCGCACCTCGCCTCGCGGGCGCTGCCCGGCGTGGACGTGGTCTTCCTCGACACCGGCTACCACTTCCCCGAGACCATCGGCACGCGGGACGCGGTGGCGGCCGTGATGGACGTCAACGTCATCACGATCAGCCCGCGCCAGACCGTCGCCGAACAGGACGCCGAGTACGGGCCGAAGCTGCACGACCGCGACCCCGACCGGTGCTGCGCGCTGCGCAAGGTCGCTCCGCTGGAGGAGGGCCTGCGCGGCTACGAGGCGTGGGCGACGGGCCTGCGCCGCGACGAGTCGCCGACCCGGGCCAACACCCCGGTGGTGTCCTGGGACGCCAAGCGGCGGAAGGTCAAGATCGCGCCGATCGCCCGCTGGACGCAGGACGACGTGGAGGCGTACGTCGCCGAGCACGGGGTCCTCACCAACCCGCTGCTGACGGACGGTTACGCCTCGGTGGGCTGCGCGCCGTGCACCCGCCGGGTGCTGGAGGGCGAGGACGCCCGCGCCGGCCGCTGGGCGGGCCTGGGCAAGACCGAGTGCGGGATCCACCTGTGACGGCCGGTCGGACGGGGACCGGTGCCACGAAGGCCGGCCCCGCGCGGACCGGCGCGGTGACGACCGAGGCAGTGACGACCAGTCAGGAGTTGGGGATGACCACCGGCGCCACCGTCTGGCTCACCGGTCTGCCGAGCGCGGGCAAGACCACCATCGCCCACGCACTCGCCGAGCGGCTGCGCGCGCAGGGCCGCCGGGTCGAGGTGCTCGACGGCGACGAGATCCGCGAATTCCTCTCCGCGGGCCTCGGCTTCAGCCGCGAGGACCGGCACACCAATGTGCAGCGCATCGGCTTCGTCGCCGAACTCCTCGCCTCGCACGGCGTGTTGGCGCTCGTCCCGGTCATCGCGCCGTACGCCGACAGCCGCGAGGCCGTCCGCAAGCGCCACCAGCAGCAGGGCACCGGCTATGTCGAGGTGCATGTCGCGACACCGGTCGAGGTCTGCTCGGTGCGTGACGTCAAGGGCCTGTACGCCAAGCAGGCCGCGGGTGAACTGACCGGCCTGACCGGCGTGGACGACCCGTACGAGATCCCGGCCGACCCCGATCTGCGGATCGAGACCCAGGGCCGCACGGTCGAGGAGTCGGCTTCCGTACTGCACGCGCTGCTTGTCGAGAAGGGGCTCACCATATGACCGCCGCCGTCGCGCACTCCGGAAGCACGGACAGCCCGTACGCCCTCTCGCACCTGGACGCGCTGGAGTCCGAGGCCGTGCACATCTTCCGGGAGGTGGCGGGCGAGTTCGAGCGGCCGGTGATCCTCTTCTCCGGCGGCAAGGACTCGATCGTCATGCTGCACCTGGCGCTGAAGGCGTTCGCGCCCGCGGCGGTGCCGTTCTCGCTGCTGCATGTGGACACCGGGCACAACTTCCCCGAGGTGCTGGAGTTCCGGGACCGTACGGTCGCCGAGCACGGCCTTCGGCTGCATGTCGCGATGGTGCAGGAGTACATCGACGACGGGCGGCTGCGCGAGCGCCCCGACGGCACCCGCAACCCGCTCCAGACGGTGCCGCTGACCGAGGCCATCAGGGAGCACCGCTTCGACGCGGTGTTCGGCGGCGGTCGGCGCGACGAGGAGAAGGCGCGGGCCAAGGAGCGGGTGTTCTCGCTGCGCGACGAGTTCTCGCAGTGGAATCCGCGCCGCCAGCGCCCCGAGCTGTGGCAGCTCTACAACGGCAAGCACGCGCCGGGCGAGCACGTACGGGTCTTCCCGCTGTCCAACTGGACCGAGCTGGACGTGTGGCAGTACATCGCCCGCGAGAAGATCGCGCTGCCCGAGATCTACTTCGCGCACGAGCGCGAGGTGTTCAACCGGTCGGGGATGTGGCTGACCGCGGGCGAGTGGGGCGGCCCGAAGGCCGGTGAGCCGGTGGAGACCCGCCAGGTGCGCTACCGCACGGTCGGCGACATGTCCTGCACGGGCGCCGTCGACTCCGCCGCCACCACGCTCGACGCGGTGATCACCGAGATCGCCGCCTCCCGGCTGACCGAGCGGGGCGCGACCCGCGCCGACGACAAGATGTCGGAAGCCGCGATGGAAGACCGCAAGCGCGAGGGGTACTTCTAACCATGACCGCCACCACGGGTCCCACCAACCCCCTCACCGCCGAGCAGTTGTCGGCCACCACGCTGCTGCGCTTCGCCACCGCGGGCTCCGTCGACGACGGCAAGTCCACGCTGGTGGGGCGGCTGCTGCACGACTCCAAGTCGGTGCTCACCGACCAACTGGAGGCGGTCGAGCGGGCGTCGCTCGGCCGGGGCCAGGAGGCCCCGGACCTGGCGCTGCTCACCGACGGCCTGCGGGCCGAGCGCGAGCAGGGCATCACCATCGACGTCGCCTACCGCTACTTCGCCACCGCGCGGCGGCGGTTCATCCTCGCCGACACCCCGGGCCATGTGCAGTACACCCGCAACATGGTCACCGGCGCCTCGACGGCGGAGCTGGCCGTGGTGCTGGTCGACGCCCGCAACGGCGTGATCGAGCAGACCAGGCGGCACGCGGCCGTCGCGGCCCTGCTGCGCGTCCCGCACGTGGTGCTCGCGGTCAACAAGATGGACCTGGTGGACTACGCGGAGCCCGTGTTCGCCGCCATCGCCGAGGAGTTCACCTCCTACGCGGCCTCGCTGGGCGTCCCGGAGATCACCGCGATCCCGATCTCCGCGCTGGCCGGTGACAATGTCGTCGAGCCGTCCGCGCACATGGACTGGTACGGCGGCCCGACCGTCCTGGAGCACCTGGAGACGGTCCCGGTCAGCCACGACCTGACCGGCTGCCCTGCGCGGTTCCCCGTGCAGTACGTGATCAGGCCGCAGACCGCGGAGCACCCGGACTACCGCGGTTACGCGGGCCAGATCGTCTCGGGGCTGCTGCGCGTCGGCGACGCGGTGACCGTGCTGCCGTCGGGCCGTACCACCACGATCTCCGGGATCGACGCGCTCGGTGAGGCCGTCGACACCGCGTGGGCGCCGCAGTCGGTGACGGTGCTGCTCGCCGACGACCTGGACATCTCGCGCGGCGACATGATCGCGCCGACCGCGACGGCGCCCGCGATCACCCAGGACATCAGGGCCACGGTGTGCCATCTGCACGAGCGTCCGCTGCGGATCGGCGACCGCGTGCTGCTCAAGCACACCACCCGGACGGTGAAGGCGATCGTCAAGGGCCTGCCGTACCGGATCGACCTCTCGCACGGTCTCGCGCACGACAACGAGCCCGCCGAACTGGAGGTCAACGACATCGGAGCGGTGCTGCTGCGCACCGCGGAGCCGCTGCCGGTGGACGCGTACGCGGACTCCCGGCTGACCGGTTCCTTCCTGCTGATCGACCCGGCGGACGGTACGACGCTGACCGCGGGCATGGCGGGCGAGGCGTTCGCGGAGAAGACGGATCCGGCCGCGGGTGGCGCGGCCGACGACGAGGGTTGGGACTTCTGACGATGACTCAGGATGCCTTCTCGGGTTTCGCGAAGGAGGGCGGCCGCGTCGGCAGCGGCTCGCTCGGCGCGGGTACGGGCGGGGTCGCACGATGTGTGGGCTGACGCGCCCGGCCGCGGACCACGGGCACGCCGTGACCGCCGCCGTACCCCAGCGCCGCGCACAGCGGCCCCCGTTGCACCGCTTTCGAAGACCTGACGAACTTCCGGCCGCGCCCTGACCACGAGCGCGACACGCCGGGCCTTACGAGAGGACACCCACGTGTCTGCCCAGTCCCGTCCCGTATCCCGCGCCCTCCGCCGCCGCAGACTCACCGCCGCGGCCGCCGCCCTGCCGATCCTGTTCGGCGCTCTCGCCGCCTGCGGCTACGGCTCCAACGACGACAAGTCGAGTGACGCGACGACCGCGCCGGCCGCCAGTGCCGGTGCCGACGCGAAGAAGCTCTCCGCCGACCAGGTCAAGATCGGCTACTTCCCGAACCTGACGCACGCCACCCCGCTGGTCGGCCTCAAGGAAGGCATCTTCCAGAAGGAACTGGGCGCCACCACGGTCAAGGAACTGACCTTCAACGCGGGCCCCGAGGAGATCGAGGCGCTCAACGCCGGTTCCATCGACATCGGCTGGATCGGCCCCTCCCCCGCGATCAACGGCTACACCAAGTCGAACGGCGCCAGCCTGAAGATCATCTCGGGTTCGGCGTCCGGCGGTGTGAAGCTCGTCGTCAACCCCGACAAGATCAAGACGCTGGACGACGTCAAGGGCAAGAAGATCGCCACCCCGCAGCTCGGCAACACCCAGGACGTGGCGCTGCTGAACTGGATCAAGACCAAGGGCTGGAAGGTCGACGCGCAGAGCGGCAAGGGCGATGTGTCGGTGGTCCGCACCGACAACAAGATCACCCCCGACGCGTACAAGCAGGGCTCCATCGACGGCGCGTGGGTGCCGGAGCCCACCGCGTCGAAGCTGGTCGCCGAGGGCGCGAAGGTGCTGCTGGACGAGAGCACGCTGTGGCCCGACAACAAGTTTGTGATCACCAATGTGATCGTGTCGCAGAAGTTCCTCAAGGCGCACCCGGACGTGGTCGAGGCGGTGCTGCGCGGTTCGGTGAACACCAACGCGTGGATCGCGGCCAACCCCGACAAGGCCAAGGCGGACGCGAACGAGCAGCTCAAGAAGCTGACGCAGAAGGCGCTCCCGGCCAACGTCCTCGACCCGGCCTGGAAGTCCATCCAGGTGCTGGACGACCCGCTGGCGAAGACCGCGGGCGAGGAGGCGCAGCACGCCGTGGACGCCGGGCTGCTCAAGGCGCCGAAGCTCAACGGGCTGTACGACCTGACGCTGCTCAACAAGGTGCTCACGGCGGACGGCAAGCCGACGGTGGACGCCGCGGGGCTCGGCGCTCAGTAGCCCCGCCCGCGACACCCGCCCCCCCGACGACCCGTAGCGGCGTCAACCGCACCCGCCCCGTAGGACCCCAGGAGGTGACACCCATGGCCGACACCCTCACCAGTGCCGACGCGCAGACCGCGGAGCCCGAGGCGTACGCCGCGCGGCTCGACCATGTGTCGAAGGCGTTCGGCAGGCCCGGCGCCCGGCAACTCGTGCTGGACGACATCACGCTCGACGTGCGGCCCGGTGAGTTCGTCTGCCTCCTGGGGGCCTCGGGGTGCGGCAAGTCCACCCTGCTCAATCTGGTCGCCGGACTCGACAAGCCGTCCGCGGGCGCCATCGCGGCGCCCGGCGGGCGGCCCGCCCTGATGTTCCAGGAACACGCGCTGTTCCCGTGGCTGACGGCGGGCAAGAACATCGAACTGGCCCTGCGGCTGCGGGGCGTGCCCCGTGAGGAGCGCCGCCCCGAGGCCGAGCGGCTGCTGGACCTCGTACGGCTCGGCGGCGCGTACGGCAAGCGGGTGCACGAGCTGTCCGGCGGTATGCGGCAGCGCGTGGCACTGGCCCGCGCGCTCGCCCAGGACAGCCAACTGCTGCTGATGGACGAGCCGTTCGCGGCGCTGGACGCCATCACCCGCGATGTGCTGCACGACGAGCTGACCCGGATCTGGTCCGAGACCGACCTGTCGGTGCTGTTCGTGACGCACAACGTCCGGGAGGCGGTACGGCTCGCCGAGCGGGTCGTGCTGATGTCGTCGCGGCCGGGGCGGATCGCCCGTGAGTGGACCATCGACATCCCGCAGCCGCGCCGTATCGAGGACGCGGCCGTGGCGGACCTGTCCGTCGAGATCACCGAAGAACTGCGTGGGGAGATCCGCCGCCATGGCCAGCACTGAGACGTCCGCGCAAGGCGCCGTCCCGCTCGGGAAGACGGACGGGCCGGGCGCCGCGGACCGGCACGACCTGTCAGGGCTCGAAGCGGGCCTCGACGCGCTGGAGACCGTCGAGGTCCGGCGGGCGCCCTTCTGGGAGATCCTGTTCAAGAAGGTGCTGCCGCCGGTCACCGCGATCCTGCTGGTGCTGGTGGTCTGGCAGCTCGCGGTGTGGGGCGGTTTCTCCGACCCGACGAAGCTGCCCAGCCCGCACGCCGTCGGCCAGGCGCTGTCCGAGCGGTGGAACGAGGGCGACCTGCTCTCCATCATCTGGACCAGCGTGCAGCGCGGCCTGCTCGGCTTCGTCGCCGCGCTGGCCATCGGCACCCCGCTGGGCCTGCTGGTGGCCCGTGTGCCGTTCGTCCGGGCGGCGATCGGCCCGATCCTGTCCGGGCTCCAGTCGCTGCCGTCGGTGGCGTGGGTGCCCGCCGCGGTGATCTGGCTGGGCATCAACGACTCGGCGATGTACACGGTGATCCTGCTGGGCGCGGTGCCGTCGATCGCCAACGGCCTGGTGTCCGGC
This sequence comes from Streptomyces sp. NPDC025721, assembly GCF_055558595.1. Taxonomy (NCBI): domain Bacteria; kingdom Bacillati; phylum Actinomycetota; class Actinomycetes; order Kitasatosporales; family Streptomycetaceae; genus Streptomyces; species Streptomyces sp. NPDC025721. The sequence continues at coordinate 21,557 of NZ_JBVHMF010000028.1, forward strand.
ATCGACCAGGTGCCGCCGCTGTACCTGCGCGCGGGCCGCACCATCGGCGCGACCGGCCTGCGCGGCGCCTGGTTCATCCTGCTGCCCGCCGCGCTGCCCGGTTACGTCGCGGGCCTCAAGCAGGGCTGGGCGTTCTCCTGGCGCTCCCTGATGGCCGCCGAACTCATCGCGTCCTCACCGGACTTGGGCGTCGGCCTCGGCCGCTACCTGGAGAACATGCGCGAGGGTTCCGACATGGCCGGGGTCTTCCTCGGCATCCTGCTGATCCTGTTCGTCGGCATCGCCATCGACCAGATCATCTTCAGCCCGCTGGAGCGCTGGGTGCTGCGCAGCCGCGGCCTGACCGCCGGGGCCCAGCAGTAGTGCGCCCCGCCGCCCGGCCCCCCCTGGTCGTCATCGCGCACGGTTCCCGCGACCCGCGGCACGCCGAGACCGTGCGCGCGCTGACCCGGCGGGTCAGGGCGGCGCGGCCGGGTCTGCGGGTCGAGACCGGCTTCCTGGACTTCTGCGTCCCCTCGGTGCCCCAGGTGCTGGAACGGCTGGCGGCCGAGGGCGTACGGGAGACCGTCGCCCTTCCGCTGCTGCTGACCCGCGCCTTCCACGCCAAGGCCGACATCCCCGCCGTACTGCGGGACGCCCCCTCCCGGCTGCGGATCACGCAGGCCGACGTGCTCGGCCCGTCGCCGCTGCTGGTCGCCACCTTGGAGCGGCGGCTGACGGAGGCCGGGCTGCGGCCGGGCGACCGCGCCTCGACCGGTGTGGTGCTGGCCTCCGCGGGCTCCACCGACCCGGAGGCCAGGGCGGTGATCGCCGACATCGCGCGGGAGTGGCGGCGCACCGGATGGCGCGCCGTGCGGCCCGCGTTCGCCTCCGCCGCCCTGCCGCGCACCGAGGACGCCGTACGCGCGCTGCGCGCCGAGGGCGTCCGCCGGATCGCCGTGGCCCCGTACGTCATCGCGCCGGGCTTCCTGCCCGACCGGATCGCCCGCGGCGCGCGGGAGGCGGGCGCCGACGTGCTCGCGCCGGTGCTCGGCGCCGCGCCGGAGCTGGCCGAACTGCTGCTGCGCCGGTACGACGAGGCGCTGCTGCCCGCGCGCCGACTGGTGTCGGTGTAAGGGCCAACTTCCCGGCCATGGTGGGGTTGTCCCCACCCCTGAGGGGGAGCCCGCCCTCCCGGAAGTCACCAGCAGGCCGGATGGGTCGGCGCCCCGAGTCCCCATAGCGTCATAGGCGTACGGAGCGGCCCCGGATCACCAGGTCAGGCCGCCACCCATGACGATCCTTCAAGGGGGACACCGTGAGTCGCTCAGGCGCACACGGCAGCAGGATGGGCATCGCGGCGGCTATGGGCGGTTGGAGCGCCCGGCACCGCTGGGCGGCGGTGGGCGGGTGGCTGCTCTTCGTCATCCTGGCGATGTTCGTCGGGCAGTCGGCGGGCCGGGTCGACCTCGACCAGGACAAGTCGATGTCCGGCGAGATCAACCAGGCCGCCACGATCAAGGAGAACGCCGGGCTCAAGAGCGCGGCGGGCGAGATGGTGCTGATCCAGGCCAAGGGCTCGGGTCACGCGACCGACCCGGCCTTCCGCACCGCGGTCGCCGATGTGATGACCGCGGTCAAGGGCACGGGCAAGGTCACCGCGGTCACCTCGCCCTATGACACCAAGGCCGTCTCCGCCGACCGGCGTTCGGCGCTGGTCCGCTTCGACATGCTCGGCCTGGCGGACGACGCGCCCGACAAGGTGCAGCCGGTCATGGACGCGGTGAAGAAGGTCCAGTCGCGCCACGCGGACCTGCGGATCGAGGAATTCGGCGACGCGAGCGGCGGGAAGGTGCTCAACGACGCCTTCGGCAGCGACTTCAAGACCGCCGAGTTCTCCGCCGTGCCCGTGGCACTGGGCATCCTGCTGATCGCGTTCGGCGCGCTGGTCGCGGCGCTGCTGCCGGTGGCGCTGGCGATGACGGCGTTCATGGCCGCGGGCGGTGTGGTGGCGATGGTCAGCCACATCATCCCGATGAGCGACACCGCCAACTCCGTGATGCTGCTGGTCGGCCTGGCCGTCGGCGTCGACTACTGCCTGTTCTACCTGCGCCGCGAGCGTGAGGAGCGGGCCGCGGGGCACGACGGACAGACCGCGATCAAGATCGCGGCGGCCACCTCGGGGCGGGCCATCCTGATCTCCGGCATCACCGTGATCGTGGCCATGGCGGGCATGCTCTTCACCGGCATCGGTGACTTCAAGGCGATGGGCCTGGCCACGATGATCGTCGTCGCCATCGCGATGTTCGGTTCGGTCACCGTGCTGCCCGCGCTGCTGTCGCTGCTCGGCCACCGGGTCGAGAAGGGCCGCATCCCGTTCCTGAACCGCGGCCGGAAGAACTCCGCCCGGCGCGCCGCCAACCCCAGCAGCCGCTTCTGGAAGACCGTCCTGGGCCCGGTGCTGAGCCACCCCAAGACCGCCACGGTGATGGCGGGCGGCGCGCTGCTGGTCATCGCGCTCCCCGCGTTCGGCATGAAGACCGCGAATCTGTCGATGCCGCAGGAACTGGGCAGCAAGCTGCCGATCATCCAGACCTACGAACACATCAACGAGGCGTTCCCCGGCGGTCCCGACCAGGCCAACGTGGTCGTCAAGGCCGACGACATCAACGCCCCGGCGGTCAAGAAGGCCATCGCCGCCTTCCGCGCCGAGGCCGTGTCCTCGGGTGCCAGCAAGGGCCCGGTCACCCTGACCGTGCACGCCGCGCAGAACGTCGCCCAGATCGACGTACCGCTGGCCGGCGGCAGCGACCGCGCCAAGGCCCAGGACAACGTGCGGACGCTGCGCGACCACGTACGGCCCGACACGCTCGGCAAGGTCGACGGCCTCCAGGCGCCGGTGACCGGCGGGACGGCCGGGTCGATGGACTTCACGGCCAAGATCACCAGCAGTGTGCTGCCGGTCTTCGCCTTCGTGACCGTCTTCGCCTTCCTGCTGATGCTGCTGTCCTTCAGGTCGCTGACCATCGCGCTGACCTCGATCGTGCTGAATCTGCTCTCGGTGGGCGCGGCCTACGGCATCCTGTCCGCGGTCTTCCAGCACGGCTGGGGCGCGTCGCTGGTGGGCGCCACCGGTACGGGCGCGGTGGTGGCCTGGCTGCCGCTGTTCCTCTTCGTGATCCTGTTCGGGCTGAGCATGGACTACCACGTGTTCGTGGTCTCCCGGATCCGCGAGGCCAAGGTGCGCGGGATGAGCACCCGCGGCGCGATCGAGCACGGCATCACCACCACCGCGGGCGTCGTGACCAGCGCCGCCGTCATCATGGTCGCCGTGTTCGCGATCTTCGGGACGCTGTCCATGCAGAGCATGAAGCAGATGGGTGTCGGCCTGGCCTTCGCGGTGCTGATCGACGCGACCGTCATCCGCGGGGTGCTGCTCCCGGCCGTGATGAGCCTGCTCGGCGAGCGCAACTGGTACCTGCCGCGCTGGATGCACCGGCTGCCCGACATGACGCACGACGAGTCGACCCTGGCCCCGCCGCCGGTCGTCGCGCTGCCGGAGGAGCCGTACCGGGACCAGGTGCCCGACCGGGTCTGATCCCCGGCCGGGGCCTGATCCCCGACCAGGGGCCGGGAAGGGCCCCGGGACCTGTTCCCGGCCCGGCCCGGCCCGCCTCGGCCCGGCGCGAAAATTACCTCGGAAAATTCGGATCCCGCGTTTCTCCGCAGGTCACGGAGCCCCCGTCCCGCCCGGGACGGGGGCTCCGGCGCGTTCCGGGCGGTGTTCCGGGCCCCTTTTCCGGGCTCGTTGTCAGTGGGCGGGCCTAGTGTGGAAAGCGTGACCGTGAGAGAGAGCGAAAGCGCCGGGAGCGGTACCGCCCTGGCTGCCGACGAGGTGGAGCTCCGTCTTGAGGAGCACCGGGCAGAGCTGACCGGCTACTGCTACCGCATGCTCGGCTCGGTGTTCGAGGCCGAGGACGCCGTGCAGGAGACGCTGGTCCGCGCCTGGCGCGGGCAGCGCGGCTTCGAGGGGCGGGCCTCGTTCCGCTCCTGGCTGTACCGGATCGCGACCAATGTGTGCCTGGACAGTCTCAACGCGGGCAAGCGCCGGGCCCGCCCGATGGACCTGTCCCCCGCGTCGCACGCCGACGCGACGCTGCCCGCCGCCTCCCCGGAGAGCGTCTGGATCGAGCCGGTGCCCGACGTCCGCGCCCTGCCGTCCTCCGGCGACCCGGCCGATGTCGTGGTCTCCCGCGAGACGATCAAGCTGGCCTTCGTCGCCGCCCTCCAGCACCTGCCCGCCCGGCAGCGGGCCGTCCTGATCCTGCGCGAGGTGCTGGCCTGGAAGGCCAGCGAGACCGCGGAACTGCTCGGTACGACGGTGGCGTCGGTCAACAGCGCGTTGCAGCGCGCCCGCGCCACGCTCAGCGAGGCCGGGGTGAGCACGGCGGGGACCGACTACGCCAAGGCCGCCGCCGCGCCGATGGACGAGGCGCAGGAGAAGCTGCTCGCGCGCTATGTGGACGCCTTCGAGCGCTACGACCTCGATTCGCTGACCGCCCTGCTGCACGAGGACGTCACGCTGTCCATGCCGCCGTACGCCCTGTGGCTCCAGGGTCACCAGGACATACGCGACTGGTTCCTCGGCACCGGTATCGAGTGCAAGGACTCCCGGCTGCTGCCGGTGTGGGCGAACGGATCGCCCGGCTTCGGGCAGTACCGGTCGAACGGCCCGGAGGGCGGCCACCACCCGTGGGCGCTCCAGGTGCTGGAGATCACCGACGGCCGGATCACCGGCATCAACGCGTTCCTCGACACCGCGCACCTATTCCCGCTTTTCGGCCTCCCACTCGAACTGCCCCGCTAGCCCGGCGAGTTCGAGCAATTCGCGGAGTTCCGCGGTGGCGCCGCGCAACCGCACGGTGTGCCCGGTCCTGTGCGCGGCCAGCCCCAGCCGGGCGAGCGCGCCGATGGTGCCGGGCGCGCCGCCGGGGAGCCCGGTCACGTCCACGACCAGGGGTTCCGTCGGGCCGGGTGCCGCCGTCACAGTCTTCTCCGCCTCTCCTGGACCTGGCCCCCGGACGGGCCTTCATGGATACCGACCGGCCGGGCGGCCAGGATTCATCGCTGCGCGCCCGACGTATTCGGGCGTATTCACGGCGCATTCTCAGCCGGTGACGCGCGTTCAGGGGGCGCGCGGATGCGACACTGGCCTAGTTCCGCGCCGTTGACCGATGCTGTCGGCATATGCGGTACGGAAAGCGGCACGTCGGTGGGGCGGCGCGTGACACGGCGGGGGCGTACGGGGAGGGCGCGGGCGGGCGCGGCGGTACGGGACAGTGGACGATTCGGGACTGCGGGCGATTCGGCGAAGGGTTCGGGTTTCGGCATGGCGGACACGAGGGTGTTCACGCGGGAGCGGGCGCGGGCGGTGCTGGATGCCGCCGGGCATCACGAGGCCGAGCTGCTCGCCTTCGGCGAGAACGCGGTCTACGCCGCCGGGCGTCTGGTAATCAAGATCGGCCGCAGCGCCGATCTGCTGGAGCGGGCCCGGCGCGAGGTGCGCACCGCCGACTGGCTGGCCAAGCACGATGTGCCCGCCGTGCGCTCGGCGGAGTCCGAGGTGCGGCTGGTGGACGGCCACCCGATCACGTACTGGCAGCGGCTGCCCGAGCCGCTGCGGCCCGCGGAGCCCGCCGATGTGGCGCCGCTGCTGCTGCTCGTGCACGCGCTGCCCGAGCCGGACTTCGGGCTGCCGCCGCGTGAGCTGCTCGGCGGGGTCGAGCGCTGGCTGCGGCTGGCCGGGGACGCGATCGATCCGGCGGACGCCGCGTATCTGCGCAATCGGCGCGACGGTTTCGCGACCGCCGCGGCCGAGCTCGTACCGCACCTGGAGCGCGGGCCGATCCACGGGGACGCGCTGCCGCGCAACGTGCACATCGGGCCCGACGGGCCGGTCCTGGTCGACCTGGAGACCTTCTCCTCCGACCTGCGCGAGCACGACCTCGTCGTCCAGGCGCTCAGCCGTGACCGCTACGGGGTGCCCGCGGCGGCGTACGACGCCTTCACCGCCGCCTATGGCTGGGACGTCACCGAGTGGCCCGGCATCACCGTCCTGCGCGGTGCCCGCGAGACCGCCAGTTGCGCCTGGGTCGCCCAGCACGCCCCCGCCAGCCCGGCCGCCCTCAACGAATTCCGCCGACGTGTCGCTTCGCTGAGAGCCGCCGACCCCACCGTCCGCTGGTACTCCTTCTGACCCCGCCCCACCGCGGCGGCCTTCAAGGAAGGCACCGCTTCCCCACCCCATCACCCCCCGCACGGCCCCTAGTTGACCGCGACGCACAGGTGAGCCGAAGAGGGGGTGCCTCTTCAATCCGCCGCAGCGGCGGGCCGCGGGTTGGCGGGTGACCGGCCCCGGAGGGGTCAGGCGGCGGAGACGCGCAGCGGCCAGGCGCGGTCGATGGTGGAGGCGTCGGCGGACCCCTTGCGGCGGAGCCAGGAGGCGAAGTCCTCGGCCCAGTCGGCGTACCAGCCGCGCTGCTCGTCGTAGAGGTCCCAGAGGTCGGCGTCGGCGACCTGGGGGTAGCGGGCGGCGAGGGCGCGGGCGACGCGGACGGCGGCGAGGGCGTCGGCGCCCGCTTCGTGCGCGCCGTCGAGGACGACACCGTAGACGCCGCAGGCGGCCTCCAGGGTGCGCTTGCCGCGCCGGTACTTGTCGAGGGCGCGGTCCATCACCAGCGGGTCGAGCACGGGCCCCGGGCGGGCCCCGGGAACGGCCAGCGGCGGCAGCGCGTACCGCCGCAACTCCTCGTCCAGCAGGGTGAGATCGAAGGGCGCGTTGTAGACGACGACGGGCACCCCGGCCGCCCAGTACCCCCGCAGGGCGTCGGCGATCTCGGCGACGACCTCCGGCGCCGGGCGCCCCTCGGCCGCCGCGCGGGCGGTGCTTATGCCGTGGATGGCGGTGGTCTCCTCGGGAATGGCGACGCCGGGATTGGCCAGCCACGCCCGGTGCCGTACCGGCTCCCCGTCCTTCACCTCGGTGACCGCCGCGGTCACGATCCGCGCCTGGCGCGGATCCGTCCCCGTCGTCTCCAGGTCGAACCCGACCAACAGCTCCTCATGCCATGCCATGGCGAGCATCCTTCCCACCCATTTCCCCGTAACCCCCGTGTGCCCTGCCATCATCGCGCGGACCACTGACAGCGCCGGACGGCGGGGTTCCGTTTCCCGGGGCGTCCCCGCCCCTCCCCCGGAGGTCACGACACGGGACGGGAATCCGTCCAGATGCCCTCGAACTCCTCGCGGTAGACCTCGAAGAGCCCGTGTTCCGCGGGCCCTTCCTCGGCGACCACCTGCCGGGACCCGCCGCGCAGCAGCAGCACCGGCACCTCCATGCCGCGGGCCCGCCGCAGATAGGACTGCACGACGGCCAGGCCGTCGCCGGTGTCGCCGTCGACGAGGTAGGCGGTGAAGCGCGGGGTCTCGTCGAAGACCCGGATCTCGAAGGCGTCGGGGTCCCGCAGCCGGGCCCGCACCCGGCGCATGTGCATGATGTTCATCTCGACCGACCTGGCCAGCTCACCGCGCCCCAGGCCCAGTTCCCGCTCGCGGCGGCGGACCGTACTGCTCGCGGGGTTGAGGAAGAGCAGTCTGACCCGGCAGCCGGACTCGGCGAGCCGCACCAGGCGCCGCCCCGAGTAGTTCTGCACCAGCAGATTGAGGCCGATGCCTATCGCGTCGAGCCGGCGCGCGCCGGAGAACAAGTCCTCGACGGGGAGCTGCCGTTGCAGCCGCACGCGGTCCGGGTAGACGCCGATGACGTCGGAGTAGCGGTCGGCGACCAGGTCCTCGACGGCGTCCACCGGCAGCCGCTGCGCGGCCGTACGGGCGGGTCCCGCGCCCAGCAGCTCCAGCAGCTTGGCGGCGGCCCGCTCGGCCTGGTCCAGGACGGTCCTGGACAGCGCCCGGTTGCGCGAGACGACGTGCCGGGCCACCTCCAGCTCGTCCAGGGCGAGTTCGAGGTCGCGGCGGTCGTCGAAGTACGGCTCGAAGCACGGCCAGTGCTGGACGACCAGTTCGCGGAGCTGGGGCAGCGTCAGAAAGCTGAGCACATTGTCGTCGGCGGGGTCGAGCAGGAAGCCCTTACGGCGGCTCACTTCCCGTACGGCGACGGCCCGTTGCACCCATTCGTGCCCGGCCGGGCCCGCCGCGGCGACCACCCACTCCTCGCCGTGCACGGGCTCGTAGATCGGGCGCAGCACCGCGTTGACGACGGCGCGCAGGCGCTGTTCCACGAGGTTGAGCCATACGTAGGCCCGCCCGGCGCGCGTGGCGCGGGTGCGCACCTCCGACCAGGCTTCCGCGCCCCAGTCCAGCTCCGCTCCGATCTCCAGCGGCTGGGCGAGGGTGACCGCGCTCTGCACCGCCTCGGCGGCGGCACCGTCCGCGACCTGACGGTCCTCCTGATCTCCACCACCCGGGAGCATCAGACCTCCGGACGTCTCCACGCCACCCGCCTCCCACCCCCGTCCACGATCAAGGAAGGGTACTGCGGTGCAGGGTGCCCCGCAGCCCTGTTGACCCTACTTGACTACTACCGGACAAGCTCATCACCCTTGCGGTAGCTGGCTGTTGTGGCTTTGTCACCCTCGGGTGGACCAGGTGGGAGGATGCACTCTCGGCAACGAAGCTGGCCGGGAACGCGGAATCGGTCCGCGCTCTCCCGGTCCGGGAGTGGAAGAGTCACGAGATGCAAGTCTGGCCGGGTCAGTCGTACCCCCTGGGTGCCACCTTCGACGGCGCGGGCACCAACTTCGCCGTCTTCTCCGAGGTGGCGTCCCGTATCGAGCTGTGCCTGCTGCACGACGACGGGTCGGAGACGGCCGTCGAGCTGCGCGAGGCGGACGCCTTCGTACGGCACGCCTACCTGCCGGGGGTGATGCCGGGTCAGCGGTACGGCTTCCGGGTGCACGGGCCCTACGACCCGCCCCGCGGCCACCGCTGCAACTCCGCGAAGCTGCTCCTCGACCCGTACGCCAAGGCGATGAGCGGCAGCATCGACTGGGACGAGGCGGTCTACGGCTACCGCTTCGGACAGCCCGACTCGCGCAACGATCTGGACTCCGCCCCGCACACCATGACGTCCGTCGTGGTGAATCCGTACTTCGACTGGGCCGACGACCGCGCCCCGCGGATCGATTATCACAAGACCATCATCTACGAGGCCCACGTCAAGGGCCTGACGATGACTCACCCGGGTCTGCCGGAGGAGATCCGCGGCACCTACGCGGCGCTGGCTCACCCGGCCGTGATCGGCCATCTGGTGGAACTCGGGGTGACGACACTGGAACTGATGCCGGTGCATCAGTTCATCCAGGACCACCGTCTGGTGGACGCGGGCCTCGCGAACTACTGGGGTTACAACACCATCGGCTTTTTCGCGCCGCACCATTCGTACTGCTCGCTGGGCGACCGCGGGCAGCAGGTGCTGGAGTTCAAGACGGCGGTCCGCGCGCTGCACCGGGCCGGGATCGAGGTGATCCTGGACGTGGTCTACAACCACACGGCCGAGGGGAGCCACCTCGGGCCGACGCTGTCGCTGCGCGGCCTGGACAACGCCTCGTACTACCGGCTCGGCGGCGACAAGCGGTACTACACGGACACCACGGGCACCGGCAACAGCCTGCTGATGCGCAGCCCGCACGTCCTCCAGCTCATCATGGACAGCCTGCGCTACTGGGTCACCGAGATGCACGTGGACGGCTTCCGTTTCGACCTCGCGGCCACGCTGGCCCGGCAGTTCCACGAGGTGGACCGGCTCTCGTCCTTCTTCGACCTCGTCCAGCAGGACCCGGTGGTCTCGCAGGTGAAGCTGATCGCCGAGCCGTGGGACGTCGGCGAGGGCGGCTACCAGGTGGGCAACTTCCCGCCCCTGTGGACCGAGTGGAACGGGAAGTTCCGCGACACGGTACGGGACCTGTGGCGCGGCGAGAGCGCCACGCTGGCCGAGTTCGGCTCCCGGCTGACCGGTTCCTCCGACCTCTACCAGGACGACGGCCGCCGCCCGTTGGCCTCGGTCAACTTCGTCACCTGCCACGACGGTTTCACGCTGCGCGACCTGGTGTCGTACAACGACAAGCACAACGAAGCCAACGGCGAGAACAACCGTGACGGCGAGAGCTTCAACCGGTCCTGGAACTGCGGTACGGAGGGGCCGACGGAGGACGAGAAGGTGCGGTCGCTGCGCGGGCGGCAGATGCGCAACTTCCTCGCCACGCTGATGCTCTCGCAGGGCGTGCCGATGATCTCGCACGGCGACGAGTTCGGCCGCACCCAGAAGGGCAACAACAACGTCTACTGCCAGGACAACGAACTGGCGTGGGTGTCCTGGCCCGGCAAGCCGGACGACGGCGGGCCGAACGACGAGGCGCAGCAGTTGCACGAGTTCCTGCGCACGATGGTGTGGCTGCGGCGCGACCACGCCGTGTTCAGGCGGCGGCGCTTCTTCCACGGGCGGCCGGTCGAGGGCACGCACGACGAACTGTCGGACATCGCCTGGTTCACGCCCGAGGGGCAGGAGATGGCGCAGCGCGACTGGCAGGCGGCGCACGCCAGGTCGATGTCGGTCTTCCTCAACGGCAACGCGATCTCCGAACCGGGGCCGCGCGGCGAGCCGGTCACCGACGACTCGTTCCTGCTGATGGTCAACGCGGCGCCGAAGCCGCAGGAGTTCGTGGTCCCGGTCAACCACGGCTTGGAGTGGCAGCTCGTGGTGGACACCCAGTTGGCCGGGGGGGTCCCGCCGGGCACCGGCCAGCGCGTACAGGCCGGGGACCGGGTGGAGCTGGCCGACCGCAGCATGGTGGTGCTCCAGCGCCCGGCGCTGTAGCGGCCCGGCGGCGCGACACGTGCTCCGCGTGAGGCGGCACGGCCGGGGCTCCGCCTAAGGCGGCGCGGCCGGCCTGCCGCGGGGAAGGACGGGCCGCTTTCGGCGATACGGACGGCGTCCGGGGAGACCCGGGCGCGTTCGGCCGCTTCACGGCCGAATCCGGGGTAGAGAAGACCTCATGACCGGACTTCCCGTGACGCCCTCCGCCACCTACCGGGTGCAGGTGCAGCCCGGCTTCACCTTCGCCGACACCGCCGCGCACGTGCCGTACCTGGCCTCGCTCGGCGTCTCGCACCTGCATCTGTCGCCGATCCTCGAAGCGGTGCCCGGCTCCACCCACGGCTACGACGTGGTGGACCACTCGCGGGTACGCGAGGAGCTGGGCGGCGAGCAGGGCCTGCGGGCGCTGTCGCACACCGCCCGCGAGCACGGCCTCGGCCTGATCCTGGACATCGTCCCCAACCACATGGCGGTGCCCGCGCCCGAACACCTCAACGGCCCGCTGTGGGAGGTGCTGCGCGACGGTCCCGGCTCCGCGTACGCCGACTGGTTCGACATCGACTGGGCCGCGCTGGGCGGCAAGGTGCTGCTGCCTGTGCTGGGCGACCCCCTGCCCGACGTCCTCGGGCAGCTCTCGGTGGTCTCCGACAAGCGCGCGGGCGGCGAGGTGCTGCGCTACTACGACCACCGGTTCCCGCTGCGGCCGGGCACGGAGAATCTGCCGCTGCCGGAACTGGTGGAGGCGCAGTGGTACCGGCTGGCGTACTGGCGGCAGGCCCGCACCGAGCTGAACTACCGCCGCTTCTTCACGATCTCCGACCTGATCGCGGTCCGCGTCGAGCGGCAGGACGTCTTCGAGGCCACCCACGCGACCGTGCTGCGGCTGCTGCGCGAAGGCGTCGCCGACGGGCTGCGGATCGACCACCCGGACGGCCTCGCCGACCCGGCGGGCTATCTGCGCCGCCTGGCCGAGGCCAGCGAGGGGCGGTGGACGGTGGTGGAGAAGATCCTCCAGCGGGACGAGGCGCTGCCCGCCGACTGGGCGTGCGCGGGCACCACCGGGTACGACGCGCTCGACCGGATCGACGGGCTGTTCACGGACCCGGCGGGCGTCGCCGAAGTGACCGGCTTCTACCGGGAGTTCACCGGCGTCGAGGACAGCCGCGGCGGCCGGTGGGAGCCGACCGCGCGGCGCGCCGCCCACCGCATCGTCGGCCACGACCTCGCCGCGGAGGTCTCCCGCCTCGCGGCGAGCGCGCAGCGGGCGCAGCGCCCCGGCACGGGCGGCGGGACCGAGGGGGCGGGCGGGCCGGTAACAGCCGAGCACCAGGAGACCGACCCTTACACGGCGCCCTATGCGACGTCCGTGCTGGAGGAGGCGCTGCGCGAGCTGCTGGTCCGTATCCCGGTGTACCGCCCGTACGTACGCCCCGGCACCCCGGCGACGCCCGGCGACACCCTGATGGTGACCGAGGCCGCCTCCAGTGCGGCGGAAAGCGCCGACGGGCGGCTCGCCCCGGCGATCGGCCTGCTGCGCGACCTTGCGCTCGGCCGCCCGGCCGAGGGCGCGACGGTGCCCGGTGAGGACGCCGACGACTTCGCCGTCCGCTTCGCGCAGGTCGCCTCCGCGCTGCACGCCAAGTCCGTCGAGGACACCGCCTTCTACCGCTACTCGCCGCTGCTGTCGCTGTGCGAGGTCGGCCGCAGCCCGGCGCATCCGGCGACGGCCCCGGAGGAATTCCACGCCTATTGCGCGCGGATTCAGCGCGACCACCCCGGTACCGGCACCGTCCTGTCCACGCACGACACCAAGCGCAGCGCCGACCTGCGGTTGCGACTGGCCGTCCTGTCCGAACTCCCCGACGCCTGGCGGGAGTGGATGGGCGCCCGCGAGGCCCGCGCCGAGCGGTCAGGCGACGCGCCCGCGCCCGACCGGCACACCGCGTACACCGTCTTCCAGACCGGCGTCGGCCTCGGCTTCTGCCACCCGGACCGGCTGGTGCCCGCCGCCCTCAAGGCGGTCCGCGAGGCGGGCCTGCACACCTCGTGGACCGAGCAGGACGAGGCGTACGAGAAGGCCGTCACCGACTTCACCGAGCAGGGCCCGTGCGGCGCGGGCGTCTACGACGTCGGCGAATTCGTCAACTCCCTCGCCCCGTACGCCGACGCCAACGCGCTCGGCGCGGCGCTGGTGCACCTGACGATGCCGGGGGTGCCCGACGTCTACCAGAACACCGAATTCCCGGTGTACACCCTGGTCGACCCGGACAACCGCGGCCCCATGAACGGGCCGGTCGGCGGGACCCAGCGGTTCGGCGTCGACCGCACCCTGGACCGCCTGCTGGACGGCGCCGCGCCGGGCTCCTTCGACGAGGCCAAGCTGCGCCTGACCGCGGTGGCGCTCCGGCTGCGGCGCGACCGCCCCGAGTGGTACGGCCCCACCGCCTCGTACATCCCCCTCGTCGCGCAGGGTCCTGCCGGTGACCACTGCCTCGCCTTCCTGCGCGGCGGCTCCGCCCTCACCGTCGTCACCCGGCTGTCCGCCCGCCTCGCCGCGGCGGGCGGCTGGCGCGAGGCGTCGCTGCCGCTCCCTCCGGGCCGCTGGCACGACCGCCTGGGCGGCGGGACGTACGAGGGCGCGGCCCCGCTGGCCGAACTGCTGGGCCGCAGCCCTGTGGCCCTGCTGACCCCGGAGAGGTGAGCGCGGCGAGGTGAGCCCGGCGGGCTGAGCCGCCCACGCCCGCTCCCGCGCACCCGCGTCGACATCCCAACAGGGCCGCCGCGTAAAACCGGTGGCCTTGTCGGCCGTCGCCCGCCTAGGGTGCCGATCACGCCCATGACCGGACGAGAAGGAGGCGAGAGCGATGACGTACATCACTGTGCCGCACTCCCGCCCCTCCGCAGGGCGTCCGTAGATCCACGGGGAGATGGTCCCGGGAGCGCTCCGTCGAACTCCCGAAGGAATCGCTTCACCATGTCCGATCTGGTTTTCCGCCCGCTGGTCGCGGGCGAGTCCGCCCTGTTCAACTCCCTTGCCGAGACGGCATCCGGCACGCGTACCGGCACCGGCGACGCGTTCGTCGGCCGCGCCCTGCTCGGCCAGTCCTTCGCGACCCTCGACGCGGGCGGCGAGTACCGGCCCGAGTGGTCGTGGGTCGCGCTGCGCGGCGCGAAGGTCGTCGCGCGGGCCGCGTGGTGGGCCAAGCCCGAGGACAGCGAGCCGCTGGCCCTGGACTGGTTCGACTTCGCCGAGGGCGAAGCCGAGGCGGCCACCGAACTGCTGCGCGCCGCGCCGCTGAACACCGAGTACAGCCTGCTGCTGCCGCCCGACTGGCGCGAGCGCCCCGACGTGACGGCGGCGGCGCGGAGCCGCGCGGCGGCCGTCGAGGCCGCGGGGCTGCGCGAGTTGGTCGAGCGGTACCGCTACGAGTGGACGGCGGACTGCCCGCTGCCGCCGCGCACCGGGCGTCTTGAGTACCGGCCCGAGCCGGACGACACCGCCTTCCGGGCCGTCATGGCCCGCATCATGGAGGGCACTCTCGACGCCCACGACCGCCGGATGATCGCCGAACAGGGCCTGGAGGCCGCCCTCGACGAGACCATCGGCATCTTCGACTGGTTCCCCTCGCCCGCCGACTGGCGGCGGGTGGCGTACACCCCGGACGGCGAGGTGGCCGGGCTGCACGTGCCCGCGCGCAATCCGGCCGGCCCGTGCATCGGCTTCATCGCCGTGGTGCCCGAGCAGCGGGGCCGCGGTTACTCGTACGACCTGCTGGTCGAGTGCACTCACGACCTGGTCGACCGCGGCGCGGTCAAGGTCGCGGCGGCCACCGACCGGACGAATGTCCCGATGGCGCGGAATTTCGCGAAGGCGGGGTATCCGATCGTTCAGGAGCGGATCGACTTCGTCCCCGACGCAGTGTGATGTTCCCCCGCTGATCCGCTCGCGGTGATGCGGGAGGCCGTTCCGTGGGCATGCATGTGCCCGGGGTCCGTGGCGCGGCCACGGCCCCCGGGCACCCGCGAGGAACGGCCTCGGGGGCGCCCGTACAGAAGACCGCCGTACAGAAGACTGCCGTACAGAAGACCGCCGTACCGCCGTACAGAAAACCGCTGTACGGAGAACTTCCGCGCGGAAGACCGCCGCGCGGAAGACCGAAGACGCTGAACGAACCGGATGACGAGACGGGAGCCGTGGGTGCTGTTCGAGGTGTGGGCGCCGGATGCCCAGCAGGTGGAGATCCTGATCGACGACCGCACACGGCACGGCCTCGGCCCCGACCCGGCACGGGCCGGCTGGTGGCGCGCGGAGGTGTCCGCCGGGCCGGGCACGCGGTACGCGTATCTGCTCGACGGCGGTCCGCCGCTGCCCGATCCGCGCTCGCGCCGCCAGCCGGAGGGCCCGGACGGGCCGAGCGCCGTCGTCGACCACGACGCGTTCGCCTGGACGGTGCCGTGGCCGGGCCGCGCGCTGCCCGGCGCGGTGGTCTACGAACTGCACGTCGGCACCTTCACCCCCGAGGGCACCTTCGACGCGGCGATCGAGCGGCTGCCGCACCTGGCCCGGCTGGGCATCACGCACATCGAGCTGATGCCGGTGTGCCCGTTCCCCGGCACCAACGGCTGGGGGTACGAGGGCGTGTCGCTGTGGGCGGTGCACGAGCCGTACGGCGGCCCCGAGGGAATGAAGCGATTTGTCGACGCGGCGCACAAGCAGTGCCTGGGCGTCGTCCTCGACGTGGTCCACAACCACCTGGGCCCGTCGGGCAACCATCTGCCACCGTTCGGCCCGTACTTCACCGACCGGCACCACACCCCCTGGGGCGACGCGGTCAATCTGGACGCGCCCGGCTCCGACGAGGTGCGGGACTTCCTGATCGGCAGCGCGCTGTCGTGGCTGCGCGACTACCGGCTCGACGGGCTGCGGCTCGACGCCGTCCACGCGCTGGTGGACACGCGCGCCCTGCACTTCCTCGAGGAGCTCTCGACGGCCGTGGACGGGCTGTCGGCCGCGCTCGGCCGCCCGCTGTTCCTGATCGCCGAGTCCGATCTGAACGACCCGCGGACGACGGCCCCGCGCCAGGCGGGCGGCCTCGGACTGCACGCCCAGTGGAGCGACGACTTCCACCACGCCCTGCACGCGGCCGTCACCGGCGAGGCGCAGGGCTATTACGCGGATTTCGCCGCCGCCGGGCCCGCCGCGGTGGCCAAGACGCTCACCGGGGGCTTCTTCCACGACGGCAGTTGGTCCTCCTTCCGCGGCCGGCACCACGGCCGCCCGCTGGACCGGGCCGCCGCGCCCGCCCACCGGCTGCTGGGCTACGCGCAGACGCACGACCAGATCGGCAACCGCGCGACCGGCGACCGGCTCACCCCTGACCAGCTCACCGTGGCCGCGGCCCTCGTCCTGACCTCGCCGTTCACCCCGATGCTCTTCATGGGCGAGGAGTGGGGCGCGGGCACGCCCTGGCAGTTCTTCACCGACCACGACGACCCGGAGCTGGGCGCGGCCATCACGCGCGGGCGGCGCCGCGAATTCGCCGACCACGGCTGGGCGGAGGAGGACGTGCCCGATCCGCAGGACCACGCGACCCGGGACCGCTCGTGCCTGGACTGGGCCGAGCCGGACAAGGCGGGGCACCGCGAGCTGCTGGAGTGGTACCGCGGGCTGATCGCGCTCCGCAGGTCGGAGCCCGCACTGACCGATCCCCAGCTCGACACGGTCGCGGCGACCGCGGGCGGCCGGACGCTGCGGCTGGCCCGCGGCCCCTTCCGTACGGTCGTGAACTTCTCCGACGCGCCCGCGCGGGTGCCGCTGGACGTGCCGTGCGAGGTGGTGCTGGCCCGGCCGTCGTGCAAGGTGCTGCCGGGCCCGGACGCGGCCGTCCAGCTTCCGCCCCGGGGAGCCGCCGTGCTGCGCGCCCGCGCTACGGTGAACGGGTGACACAGACGACCCCGACGCCCGACGCGGAAGCCCTCGCGGACTGCGTACTGTGCGGCGAGCCGACCGAGTATCCGGCGAGCACGCGCGGCGCGACGTACTGCCCGGTGTGCGAGTGGCAGGAGGCGCAGCGCACCGCGTGCTCCGGCTAGGACCGGGGCACGCGGGTCAGGTCTTGAGGAGCGCGACGCGGTTCTCCTCGATGTCGAAGTCGGCCTTCGGATAGGCCGGGTCGATCAGTTCGAGGTGTTCGAGCAGCAGCTTGGCGACCGCCCAGTTCCGGTACCACTTGCGGTCGGACGGCACGACGTGCCAGGGCGCGGCGTCGGTCGAGCAGCGCTCCAGAGCCACCTCGTACGCCTTCTGGTACGCGGGCCACAGCGCGCGCTCGCTGATGTCACCGGGGTTGAACTTCCAGTGCTTGTCCGGGTTGTCGAGCCGCTTCAGCAGCCGCTCGCGCTGCTTGTCGTAGCTGATGTGCAGGAAGACCTTGACGACGGTGACGCCGTCGTCGGCGAGCGACTGCTCGAAGCGGTTGATGACGCTGTAGCGGCGGCTCCAGGTGGCGCGCGGCACGAGGTCGCGCACGCGGGCGATCAGCACGTCCTCGTAGTGCGAACGGTCGAAGACGCCCAGCTCGCCGGGGCGGGGCAGCGCGCGGCGGATGCGCCACAGGAAGGGGTGCTGGCGCTCCTCCTCGGTGGGCGCCTTGAACGCGGTGACGCGGATGCCCGACGGGTTCAGCCCGGAGGACACGTGCTTGACGGTGCCGCCCTTGCCCGAGGTGTCCATGCCCTGGAGCACCAGCAGGACGCAGTGCGGGTCGCCCGCGGTGCTCTGCGCCCACAGCCGCTCCTGGAGCTCGGCCAGCCGGGCGCGCAGTTCCTCGGTCGCGGCCAGGGCCGTCGCCTTGTCGCGCGGGCCGCCGGGGGTCGCGGAGGGGTCGTACGCCCGCAGGTTGACCGGTCCGCCGCCGGGCGGCACGCGCAGCAGGGAGCGCAGGCCCGGGTCCTTCTGCGCCTTCTTGGCGGCGGCGTCGGCGTGCTTGCCGCCCCGGCCGTCCTCGTGCGCGTGCCGGTCCACGTGCGCGTGCTCGGCGCCGTGCTTGCCCTTGTCCTTGCTCCCGCTCTTGGCCATGCACCGATCCTGCGCCGGATCAGCGGTCTCCGCCAGTGCCGGTCAGCTTCTCGGCGTCCCGCGCGAGCGCGGTGAGCCGGGAGACGGCGCGGAAGTACTTCTTGCGGTAGCCGCCCGCCAGCATGTCCTGGCCGAAGACGCGGTCGAAGGGCACGCCGGAGGCCAAGACGGGGATCTCGCGGTCGTAGAGCCGGTCGGCGAGCACCACCAGGCGCAGCGCGGTCGCCTGGTCGGTGACGGGTTCCACGCCGCGCAGGAAGACGGCGCCGACGCCGTCGCAGAGCGCGCCGTAGCGGCTGGGGTGGACGGTGGCCAGGTGCGCGGCCAGCGCGCCGAAGTCGTCGAGCGCGGCGCCGGGTGTGACGGCCGCGGCGGCGGTGACCTGCTCGTCGGTGTGCGGGGTCGGCGCCTCGGGCAGGCCGCGGTGCCGGTAGTCCTCGCCGTCGATCCGCAGGCTGGTGAAGCGGGCGGACAGGCCCTGGATCTCCCGCATGAAGTCGGCGGAGGCGAAGCGGCCCTCGCCGAGCTTGCCGGGCAGCGTGTTCGACGTCGCCGCCAGCCGTACACCCGCGTCGGCGAGCTTGCCGAGGAGCGTGGACACCAGCACCGTGTCGCCCGGGTCGTCCAGTTCGAACTCGTCGATGCAGACCAGCCGGTGGTCGCTGAGCGCCGCCACCGCGTGCTGGAAGCCGAGGGCGCCGACCAGATTGGTCAGCTCCACGAACGTGCCGAACGCCTTGCGCTCGGCGGGCGCCGGGGTGGCGTGCCACAGCGACGCCAGCAGGTGGGTCTTGCCGACGCCGTAACCGCCGTCGAGGTAGACCCCGCCGGGGCCGCCGGGCGCGGGTGCCTCCCGCCGGAACCACCGCTTGGGCGTCGGCGCGGCCGTCAGCGACGCCGCGAAACCGGCCAGGGCCCGTACGGCCGCGGCCTGGCTGGGCTGATTCGGGTCGGGCACGTAGGTCTCGAACCTGACGCCGTCGAACCGCGGCGGCGGCACCATCTCCGCCACCAATCGCTCCACCGGCACATGCGGCGTGCGCGCGCTGAGTGACACGGGCCCGCCATCGCCGCCTATCGCGGCACTCCCAGACGAAACGACAGAGGTCGACACAGCTCACCAGCGTAGTGCCTCCCGGTTCCGCCCCCGCCGGCATGTGTCCGACCCCACGCGTACGGGAGCGGCGGGCCGAGGGCGCCGACCGGCCCGTAGCGGCCCGGCGTGGGAGACTTCGGGGATGCGACGGCTCTATCCCGTAGCGGGAGCGAACGATTCGGCCGGGCTGGAGACCCCGCTCGGTCTGGCGGACGCGTACGCGTACCCCGAACGGGGAGCGGGCCCGTACCTCCGGGCCAACATGGTGTCATCGCTGGACGGCGCGGCCCGGTACGACGGCAGGTCGGCGCCGCTGTCGTCGGAGGCGGACATGCGGGTCTTCGGCGTGCTGCGCGCGCTGGCCGACGTGGTGCTGGTGGGTGCGGAAACGGTTCGCCTGGAGGGTTACCGGCCCGCGAGGGCCCGCGAGGTGTTCGCGGCGCGCAGGGCGGCCGACGGCCAGACCCCGGCCGCCGCCGTCGCGGTGATCAGCCGCGGACTCGATCTGGACTTCACGACACCGCTGTTCACCGCGCCGGTCACCCCCACCCTGGTGCTGACCGGCGCGTCGCCGCCCGCCGACCGCGTCGCCGCCGCCCGCGCGGCGGGCGCCCATGTGGTCGTCGCGGGCGACGGCGAAGGCGTCGACCCGGTCCGCGCGGTGCGCGAGTTGGCCGCGCTGGGCCACACGCGGCTGCTCCACGAGGGCGGCCCGCGGGTCCTCGCGCAGTTCGCCGCGGCCGGCACGCTGGACGAACTGTGCCTGACCGTCGCCCCGGTGCTCGGGGGCGGCGACGCGCCCCGGATCATGCACGGCCCCGACGTTCCGGGCCCGGCCCGCCTCGTCCCGCGCTCCGTCCTGGAGGAGGACGGCTTCCTGTTCACCCGTTACGTCCGGGCCTGACCGCCCGACTGTCCCACCGACACCCCTCATGCCACCCACCTGACCAGCGGCGCGCCGCACGGTGGAACCGCGACCGAAAAAAGCGGATTCCCTCGTTCCGTTTTGCTCCGCGCGGGAACACTTACCCGAGTGCCCCGCGAAGATCGGGGCAGGATTGTTCCAACGCCGGCCCGGTGGCCCCGACGAAGCACGAGAAAGAAGGACGCGTCCGTGTTCACGACCGTACTCATGATCGAGAAGCCGCTCGCACCGGCCGACGTGGAGCTCGTCACCTCTCTCCACGGCGACGAGCAGGTCTCCTTCGTCGTGCTCATGCAGCCACGCGGCGACCAGGACCGGCTGTTGCGGGCCGTGGACGACGTGGCGCTCGGCTATCTGGATGACGCCGCGCACGAGGACCGCGAGCCGGAGGGCGACGACGCCACCCCGGTCGCGGAGCGGGCCCTGGCGCACTCCCTGGAGGCGCTGCGCGCCTCCGGCGCGGAGGCGGTGGGCCGGATCGTCGACAAGCACCCGCTCGACCTGCTGCGCACGGTCGTCGAGGAGACCAACGCCGACGAGGTCATCGTGCTCACCGCGCCGCACTTCGTGGAGGAGTTCTTCCACCGCGACTGGACGTCGCGGGCTCGGCACAAGGTGGGGGTGCCGGTGCTGAAGCTCTTCGCCGAGCACGATTAGGCGCAGCGCGCGATGAGGCGCCGAGCGCGATGAGCCGCAGGGCACGATGAGGCGGCGAGCGCGATGAGGCGGCGCCGCGCCGCCCGGCGGCTCGGGCGTCGTGTGTCCCGGGCACCCCTTGCAGAAACGTCTCGCCGGGCAGGGGGTGCCACGGGCGCGCGGTCAGGGTCGGCGCGCGGTGCCACGGGTGCGCGGGCAGCGCCGGCGGAAGGTGCCACGGGCGCGCGGGCAGAGTCGTCCGCGCACCCGGAGGTGCGAGAATCAGGACCCGGTCAATAAACGAACCACGCACATCTCCGGGAGACCTCCGTATGAGCCCGTCCGTTCCCCCCGCCATGGACCGACCGCACTTCATCGGCATCGGCGGCGCCGGAATGTCGGGGATCGCGAAGATCCTCGCGCAGCGCGGGGCGCGGGTGGCGGGCAGTGACTCACGTGAGTCGGAGACGGCCGGCGCCCTGCGCGCGCTCGGCGTGACCGTGCACATCGGCCACGACGCGGCGCACCTGGCGCAGGACGCCACCTCGGTGGTCGTCTCCAGCGCGATCCGCCCGGAGAATCCGGAGCTGGCGGCGGCCCGCGAGCGCGGCGTCCCCGTCGTGCACCGCAGTGACGCGCTGGCCGCGCTGATGGAGGGCACCCGGCCGATCGCGGTCGCGGGCACCCACGGCAAGACCACCACCACCTCGATGCTGGCGGTCGCGCTGACGGCGCTCGGCAGCGAGCCGTCGTACGCGATCGGCGGCGACCTGGACGCGCCCGGCTCGAACGCGCACCACGGCGGCGGCGAAATCTTCGTCGCGGAGGCCGACGAGAGCGACCGCAGCTTCCACACGTACGCGCCCGAGGTCGCGATCATCCTCAATGTGGAGCTCGACCACCACGCCAACTACGCCTCGATGGACGAGATCTACGACTCCTTCGAGACCTTCGTCGGCAAGATCCGCCCCGGCGGCACGCTGGTGATCTCCGCCGACCAGCCGGGCGCCGTCGAGCTGACGAAGCGGGTACGGGACATCGGCGGTCTGACCATCGTGACGGTCGGCGAGGCCGAGACCGCCGACGTACGCATCACGAAGATCAACCCGCGCGGGCTGACCAGCGAGGTCACCGTCGTCATCGACGGCCGCCCGCTGACCTTCACCGTCTCCGTGCCGGGCCGCCACTACGCGCACAACGCCGTCGCCGCGCTCGCCGCGGGCACCGCGATCGGCGCCCCGACCCGGAATCTGGCCTCGGCCCTCGCGAAGTACACCGGGGTCAAGCGGCGCCTCCAGCTCAAGGGCGAGGTGGCGGGCGTCCAGGTCATCGACTCCTACGCCCACCACCCGACCGAGATGGCCGCCGACCTGGAGGCGATCCGCGGCGCCGCCGGGGACGCCCGCGTCCTGGTCGTCTTCCAGCCGCACCTCTTCAGCCGCACCCGCGAGCTGGCCACCGAGATGGGCGCCGCCCTCGCCCTCGCCGACGCCTCCGTCGTCCTTGACATCTACCCGGCCCGCGAGGACCCGATCCCCGGTGTGACCAGCGCACTCATCATCGACGCGGCCCGCGCGGCGGGCGCCGACGTGACCGCGGAGCACGACAAGCAGGCGGTACCGGACGTGGTCGCAGGAATGGCGAAGCCGGGTGATCTCGTTCTCACCATGGGTGCGGGCGACGTGACCGACCTCGGTCCCCTGATTCTCGCCCGCCTCGGCAGCTGAGGAGACCTCCATGTCCTACGAAGTCAGCAAGTCCGACGAGCAGTGGCGCGCCGAGCTGTCGCCGGAGGAGTACGCGGTCCTGCGCAAAGCCGGTACCGAGCGGCCCTTCGTCGGCGAGTACACCGACACGAAGACGACCGGCGTCTATGCCTGCCGTGCCTGCGGCGCCGAGCTCTTCCGCTCCGACACCAAATTCGAGTCCCACTGCGGCTGGCCCTCCTTCTACGACCCCGCCGACACCGACGCCGTCGAACTCATCGAGGACCGCACCCTCGGGATGACCCGCGTCGAGGTCCGCTGCGCCCGCTGCGGCTCCCACCTGGGCCACGTCTTCGAAGGCGAGGGCTACGGCACACCGACCGACCAGCGCTACTGCATCAACTCCATCTCCCTGACCTTGACCCCCACGGAGTAACCCCTCCGGGGGTGCCGTGCGCCTCCGGCGGGGGGGCAGCCTTTCAGCGCCGCGGGGACTGCGCGACCAGCCCCCGCGGCGGAACGGGCCCCGAAGGGGCGCTGGGGGCACCTCCCGGCCGAAGGCTGGGGGAGGAACTGCGCGGCCAGCCCCACCGGCCGGTGGTCCGGAGACAACCGAACCGCCCCGCCGGGGCGGGCGGTGCCCCTGCGGGAGCGTCGTGGCTGGCACGACGACATCGGCGGGCGCCACCGGCTCCGGCGTGGCCACCGCAGCCGCCGCTTCCGTACGGACCGACGCCGCACGCCACGGCGGATCGGCGTCCAGCAGCGGGTGGCAGACTGGGGCGGTGAGCAGCCCCTTCCAGCACCAGGCCGCCGACCGCGACGCGGCACCCCAGTTCGTCCTCCCGCTCGTCGTCCGGATCGAGCGCGACGCGCCCCCGACCCGTACCGACGCTCTGGAGACGGCGGCGCGCGCCGTCCTCACCCTGCTCTGCGACGAGCGCGCGACGGCCGACGACGGCGAGTGGGCGCAGGCAGTACGGGACTGGCAGGACGCCAGGATTCGTAAGGTCGTACGGCGGGCGCGCGGAGCGGAGTGGCGGCGGGCGGCGGCCCTGCCGGGCATCACGGTGACGGGATCGGGATCGGGATCGGGGTCCGCGTCGGGATCGGTGCCGCGGGCGGACACGGAAGCGGGTACGGCCGATGTGCCGCCCGCCGAAGTGCGGGTCTACCCGCCCGTGCCGCTCGACGGCTGGCCGAAGGAATTGGCCAAACTCCAGGTCTCCGGCACGGAGTTGGACGACCCGGAGCCGCCGTCACCGCTCGAACCCGGCGACCCGCGCCCCGTCCTGTGGATGAATCCCGACGTCACCATGTCGGCCGGGAAGGCCATGGCCCAGGCCGGACACGGTGCCCAACTCGCCTGGTGGGAGCTGTCGGACGCCGACCGCGACGCCTGGCGCGCCGCCGGTTTCCCCCTGGCCGTCCGCACCCCCTCCCCCGCCCTGTGGACCCGCCTGAGCGCCTCCGCGCTCCCCGTCGTCCGCGACGCGGGCTTCACCGAGGTCGCCCCGGGCTCCGCCACCGTCGTCGCCGACCACCCGTCCCTGCGCGCGCATCCCGCCCCCGGCACGCCCTGACCGGGCGCCGCCAGCCCGCACGCGGAGTTATCCACAGGCCGAGAACGCGGTGTCGGCGGAGTCCGGTAGAAATCCCTCATGTGGATTCTTCTGCTGCTCGTCGCGTGTGCCGCGGCGACCGCCGCCGGCGCGCGCCTGTGCCTGGCCGGGGTCGCCGCGGCCAGTGGAGCGCCCGGAGAGCGGCGGCCCACGGACGGCGTCGAACTCGGGCGGTACGAAACGGCGTTCCTGGCCGGAGGCCCGCGCCGGGTGACCGACACGGCGCTGGTCGCGCTGGCCGGTGAGCGGCGGGTGCTGCTCGCCCACACCGGCTGGGTCACGGTCGTCGCGCCGGAGGAAGGCAGCGGCCTCGACGGCCTGCACGAGGTGGAGCGCTCACTGCTCGCGTCGGCCGGCCCCGACGGCCAGGCTCCGCTGGCCGCGATACGCACGGCGCACGCCGGGCCGGAGGCCGTACGCGCGCTCGGCGAGCGGCTGGTGGCCGCCGGGCTCGGGGTTCCGGCGGCGGCACGCGAACGGCTCGCGGCGGGGGTGCGGCAGGTGCGCGGCGCCACCGGGCTGACGTTGGCGATGGCGGTGGCCACCGTCGCCCTGAACGGGTCGGTCCGTGCGCCGGACGGCACGCCCGCGCTGCTCTGGTACGTGCTGCCGCTGCTGCTGACGGGGGCGTGCTGGGCGGTGGCGCGCGTCGAGGTCTATCCGTACACGCGGTGGGCGGCCCCGGCCGGGCAGGAGGCGCTCCGGGGGATACCCCGGGACGCGCCGCCGCTGTCGGCCCTGGCCGCCCGTGGGCCGCGCACGCCGCGCGACCCCGCGATACGGGCGCTGCTGCGTCAGGCCAGGCCCGCGACCAGGTCGGCGATCTCGCGGCGCCGGCCGGTGTAGAAGGGGACTTCCTCGCGGACGTGCAGGCGGGCCTCGGAGGCGCGCAGGTGCCGCATGAGGTCGACGATCCGGTACAGCTCGTCGGCCTCGAAGGCCAGGATCCACTCGTAGTCGCCGAGCGAGAAGGACGCGACGGTGTTCGCCCGCACGTCGGGGTAGCCACGGGCCATCTTGCCGTGGTCGGCGAGCATCCGGCGGCGGTCCTCGTCCGGCAGCAGGTACCAGTCGTAGGAGCGCACGAAGGGATAGACGCTGACCCACTCGCGCGGCGTCTCATCGGCGAGGAAGGCCGGAACATGCGACTTGTTGAACTCCGCCGGGCGGTGCAGCGCCATGTTGGACCACACCGGCTCCACCGCGCGCCCCAGCTTGGTGCGGCGGAAGAGGTTGTACGCCTCCTGCAACTCCTCGGCCGTCTCCGCGTGCCACCAGATCATCAGATCGGCGTCGGCCCGCAGCCCCGAGACGTCATAGGTCCCGCGGATCGTGATGTCCTTGGCGGCGAGCTGCGCGAACAGCTCCTCGACCTCGTCCGCGTACCCGCCGCGGTCCTCGGGCAGGGTGTCGCGCAGTCGGAACACCGACCAGAGCGTGTAGCGAATGACCTCGTTGAGGTCCTTGGCCTTCTTCCCCGCGTTGGGGGCCTTCGCCGACGTGGCGTCGGCGGAATCGGAAGCGCGGTCGGCAGTCGAGTCGGTCATACCCCCCATTCTCCCGCGCCCCCCGACGCTCCCGGCACCAGGGTCCCCCACGACGCCCGCGGGGCCACCCGGCGCGGAGCCGTTCAGCCCCGCGGCAGCAGCTCGGCCGCGGCGCGGTGGGCTCCGGCGATGCAGGCGGGGATGCCGACGCCGTCGTACGCGGCGCCGCAGGCGGCCAGGGCGGGGAGCTTGGTGAGGTGTTCGCGGACGCGGGCGACGCGGGCGAGGTGGCCGACCGGGTACTGGGGCAGACCCGCGGTCCAGCGGGTGACGCGGGCCGCGATCGGGGCGGCGCGCAGGCCCACGGCGGCCTCCAGGTCGTCGCGGGAGAGGCGGACGAGGTCGGTGTCGTCCCAGGCGAGGTCCGCCTCGTCGCCGTGGCGGCCGATGGAGGTGCGCAGGACGACGGTGTCGCCGCCTGCCTCGCCGAGCCAGCCCCATTTGCGGCTGGAGAAGGTGGACGCCTTGATGGTGCGGCCGTCGACCGGCGGGACGAGGAAGCCGCTGCTGTTGGGCAGCCGTGTCATCTCACGGCGGCGGAAGGCCATGGTGACCAGCGCCATGCCCGCGTATTCGACGGTGTCCAGTTCGGCCGCGGCGGCGGGCGACTCGGCGGCGAGCAGCCGGGCCGCGGTCGGCGCGGGCACGGCGAGCACCACGGCGTCGGCCTCCAGCGCGCGGCCGTCGAGGCCGACCTGCCAGCCGTGCGGGGTGCGCCGCAGCTCGCGTACGGGCGCGTCCGTCTCGATGGTGACGCCCGCGGCGCGGCACGCCTCGGCGACCGCGAGCGGCAGCCGTCCGACGCCGCCGCGAATGCCGTTGAAGACCGGTCCCGCGCCGCCCGCCCTGGCCGCGGCCCGGCGCTGGATGTCGCGGGCCGCCTCGATCAGGGAGCGCCCGGTGCGCATGGCCTCGAAGAGCTGCGGCACCGCGGCGCGCAGCGAGATCTCGTAGGCGTTGCCCGCGTAGACGCCGCCGAGCAGTGGTTCGACGAGCCGGTCCACGACCTCGTGGCCGAGCCGGGCGGCGACGAAGGCGCCGACCGCGACATCGTCGCCGAGTTCGGTGCGCGGCAGTACGTGGTCCAGCGGGAGCCTGGCGAGACCGGCGGCGGACAGCACACCGGACGAGGCGAGCGGCCCGAGGTCGCCGGGCACGCCCATCACGTGTCCCTTGGGCATGGGCCGCAGCTTGCCGCGGGTCCACAGCGCGGCGCCGAGCACCGCGGGCGGCTCCAGGTCGTCGCCGAGCCCGACCTCGCGGGCCAGGGCGATCGCCTCGGGGCGGCGGGCCAGCACCGACTCGGCGCCGAGGTCGACCGGCACCCCGGCGATCTCGTCGGCGTACAGCTTGCCGCCCAGCCGCGACGACGCCTCCAGCAGCGTGACGCGGACGCCCGCGCCCGCCAGCCGGTGCGCCGCGGCGAGTCCGGAGATTCCGCCGCCGATGACGATCGCGTGTTCAGGAGCGCCCGTGCCGTTGTGCGTCTGGCTCATGCGTCCACTGTCTCAGACTCCGTTCCGAGTTCCGAACGTGATCCCATCGCTACCGCGGGACCGCAACCCGGCGCGGACCGTCCACGTCCAACTGTCATTACAGGTCACTAGGCGGGCCTCACGAGGCTCGCACCTGGGGGGAATTGACGTGAGGACACACAGACCCGGAGCGCCGCGCACCGGGCGCGCGCACCACGCCGGCCGGCGCGGACGGCGGCGGCTGGCCGCCGTCCCGGCCGCGCTGCTGCTGGCCGCCTCGCTCGCGGTCGCCGGGTGCAGCAGCGAAAGCGGCGGCGCTTCCGACAAGGCCGCCGCCCCGGCGGCCCGCGGCCAGGACGACAGCGGCAGCGACTCGATGAAGAACGGCGCCAGCGGTACGGACGCCGGGAACGCGCCTTCCGGTACGCCCGGTTCCGCGTCCGACAAGGCCGCCACCACCGGCAACAACGCCAAGCCGTCCGCGCCCAGCTACCTCGTCCGTACGGCCCACCTGACCGTCCGCACCCCGAAGGTGGGCGACGCGCTCGACAAGGCCCGCGCGATGGTCGCCGACGCGGGCGGTTACGCGGGCACCGAGGACACCTCGGTCGACGCCGGGGGCCACGAGCAGTCGACGATCCAGCTCCGGGTGCCGCCCGCGGCGTACGACGGTCTGCTGACCCGGCTGGCCGGGCTCGGCACGCTGATGGAGCGCAAGGTCGGCGTCGAGGACGTCACCGGCCAGGTGGTCGACGTACAGAGCCGGATCAAGTCGCAGCAGGCCAGTGTGGCCCGGGTGCGCAAGCTGATGGACCAGGCGGGCTCGCTCAGCGACGTGGTGTCGCTGGAGCGCGAACTGAGCACCCGCGAGGCCGACTTGGAGTCCCTCCAGGCGCAGCAGGCGGCACTGCGGGAGCGGACGGATCTGGCCACGGTGACGCTGCGGCTGGTCGAGCCGCCGGTGAAGCACGTCGCGGCGAAGCCGAAGCCGAAGCACGAGGACGGATTCTGGACGCAGGTCGGCCACGCGCTGGGCGGCGGCTGGCACGCCTTCTACGTGACGATCCGCGGTGTGCTGGTCGTCCTGTCGGCCGTGCTGCCGTTCCTGGTGGTCGCGCTGGCCGGCTTCATCGGCTACCGGCTGGTGCGCCGCCGCTGGCCCCGGCAGGAGCCGCCGACAATGGCGCCGCGCCCCTGGAGCCCGTCCTCGCACGCGCCGATCCACCCGCAGCGCACGCCCTCCACGGCTCCGGCGGGTACGGACGCGCCGGAGCGTGCGGAGGAGCCGCCGACGGACTGAGCCGTCACACCTCGGTCGAGGTGTGCACGAAGTCGACGAGACGGGTGAGAGCGTCCGGGTCGGTGCTGGGCAGGACACCGTGGCCGAGGTTGAACACATGGCCGGTGGCCGGGGCCGCGTCCAGCACCTCCCGGGCCTTCGCCTCGACGGCCGCCGTCGGGGCGAAGAGCACCGACGGGTCGAGGTTGCCCTGGAGCGCCTTGCCGGGACCGACCCGACGGCCCGCCTCGTCCAGCGGCACCCGCCAGTCGACGCCGACGACGTCCGCGCCCGCCTCGCCCATCAGACCGAGCAGTTCGCCGGTGCCGACGCCGAAGTGAATGCGCGGGACGCCGTAGTCCTCGACCGCGTCGAAGACCTTCACCGACGCGGGCATCGCGTAGCGCCGGTAGTCGACGGGCGCGAGCGCCCCCACCCACGAGTCGAAGACCTGGACGGCGCTCGCGCCCGCCTCGATCTGCACCTTCAGGAAGCCCACGGTGATGTCGGCGAGCAGGTCCAGCAGGTCACGCCACAGCTCGGGGTCGCCGTACATCAGCGCCTTGGTCCGCTCGTGGTTGCGCGACGGGCCGCCCTCCACGAGGTAGCTGGCCAGCGTGAAGGGCGCGCCAGCGAATCCGATCAGTGGCGTCTCGCCGAGTTCGGCCGTCAGCAGGCCGATCGCCTCGGTGACGTAACCGACGTCCTCGGGCTCCAGCGCCCGCAGCCGCTTCAGGTCCTCCCGCGTACGGATCGGGTCCGCCACCACCGGGCCCACGCCGGGCTTGATGTCGAGGTCGATCCCGATCGCCTTGAGCGGCACCACGATGTCGCTGAAGTAGACCGCCGCGTCGACCTTGTGCCGCCGCACCGGCTGCATCGTGATCTCGGCGATGAGGTCGGGCCGCGTGCACGAGTCCAGCATCGCGACGCCCTCGCGAATCTTCAGGTACTCGGGCAGCGAACGCCCGGCCTGCCGCATGAACCACACCGGCGTATGCGGCACGGGCTCGCGCCGACAGGCGCGGATGAACGGGGAAGCAGCGGTCTGCTGGTGCGCACTCACGCCGAGAATCCTCCCACGTCTCCCCCACCACCCCCACCAAGGGGGCTGCGCCCCTAGCACCCGTCCGCGCGCTGGGGTTCGCCCCCAGGGTGCGTCTACGCGAGGGGCTGCGCCCCTACGGCACCGCTGCGCAGGTGGGTTCGCCGGTAGCCAGCGAGCCGAAGGCGGCGCCGGTGTCGAAAGGGAGAACGCGCACAGCGACCGAGGAACGAGGGAGCGAGCACGATCGACCGTCGACACCGGATCTAAGCCGCCGGAGGCGAGAGGGCGGCAAAAAAAGGGAATCGCGGTGAGCATAGAAAAGACGGCTCCCCCGCACGGTCCGCCGTACCGCTGACCCCACTCAAGAGCGCCCCCCTTGACGTTCACCCCCCACAGCCACCCCAGCGGCGAACCCCGCCGCGCAGTCGGGAGGTTGGGGGCGCGCGGCAGGCGCAAGGGTGCTCCTCGCGGGGAGCGGGAAGGCGCCCCGAAGGGCAATAAGGGTGTTGTTCCGAGCCCGGAGGGCATCGGCGGCTTAGTCTTCCGGGCATGGCAGCGGTTCACGGGCACCTCGGCGACGGCAGTGACGACGTCCCCCTCCCCTTTCGGCGCTCGGTGGACACCCTGCGCTCGGTGCGGGTGAGGCCGGAGGTCAGGATCGAGGAGACGGCCGCGCCGAAGCGGCTGGCGTCGTACGCGTACGCGCTGGAGGCGACGGTGCTGGCGGACGGCGAGGAGCTGGCCGACGGGCGGTTGGTGCTGCTGCACGAGCCGGACGGGCACGAGGCGTGGCACGGCGCGTTCCGCCTGGTGACGTTGGTGCGGGCCGAGTTGGAGCCGGAGATGGCGGGGGATCCGCTGTTGCCCGAGGTGAGCTGGTCCTGGCTGACCGGGGCGCTGGCGGCGCGCGGGGCGGCGTACAACGACCCGAGCGGTACGGTCTCGCGGGCGTCGTCGCACTACTTCGGCGCGCTGGCGGACCGGGTGGACGACACGCAGATCGAGATCCGGGCGTCGTGGACGCCGAGGGAGCGGGCGGGGGGCGCGCCCGAGGTGGCGGCGCACCTGGCGGCCTGGTGCGATCTGCTGTGCGCGTGCGCGGGTCTGCCGCCGTCGGAGGGCCCGGAGCCGTTGGTGCGCGGGGGCAGCGGCGTGGTGCCGATGCCGAAGCGCCGTACCTGAGTCCGTCGGACCGCTTCCGTAGCCCGGCGTACCGCCCCGGCCTGCGGTGACGTCACGCGCCCCCGATGACGCGCCCCCGCGCACTCCCCGGCGTATCGCGCGGCGCACTCACTTCTCGCATGTTCGATTTCTCGTCCGAATTGCCGGAAATGATCCTCAATAAATCGTGATCTTTCCCTAAAGGCCGGAGCAATTGCTGCCGAAGGAGATTGTGACCGTTTCAGTCCCCTTTGCCACAGGAGGCCCGGTGTCCGTTCTTCTCGAGCAGCCCACGAGCCTGGTCGCCTACCGCCCCAGCAAGCCGACGGCCATGGTCGTCGTAGCCGACCCCCGCGTCCGCTCCACTGTCACCCGACACCTGTGGGCTCTCGGGGTTCGCGACGTGATCGAGGCCTCGTCCATCGCCGAGGCCCGTCCCCGGGTCGGTAACCCCCGCGACATCTGCGTCGCCGATGTCCATCTCCCCGACGGCTCCGGCCTCACCCTGCTCGCCGAGACCCGCGCGGCAGGCTGGCCCAACGGCCTCGCGCTCTCCGCCGCCGACGACATCGGCGCCGTGCGCAACGCGCTTGCCGGGGGGGTGAAGGGCTATGTCGTGACCGGCACCCGCAACAGCCCCGGCGGTCTCGCCACCCGGCCGGGACTGGCGCCGCTGGGCGCCACCGCGGCCCGTATGCAGCGCCGCCCGCCGGGCGCCCCCGGCCACCCCAGCGGTTACCGCGAGCTGTCCGGCCGCGAGGTCGAGGTCCTGCGGCTGGTCGCGGAAGGCCAGTCGAACAAGGCGATCGGCGTCTCCATGGGCCTTTCGGCGCTGACCGTCAAGAGCCACCTCGCCCGGATCGCCAGGAAGCTGGGCACCGGGGACCGCGCCGGCATGGTCGCGGTGGCCCTGCGCACCGGAATCATCCACTGAGGCCCCGGCCGTGAGCGACCCCCGGCGGAACGTTCCGCCGGGGGTCGTTTCGTATACGCGCGCCCGTGTCCGCGCGTACGCCCGCCGTATACGCGCGCGCGTCGGCCGTCGTGGCGGTGCCGCGGCCCCGGCGCTCACGGACCCGGCGGCGACGTACCGTACGCCCTGTCCGTTGGATCTCCACCTGACACGCCGTACCCGGCTACCCTTAACAAGTGACCGACGCCAGAGAGACCGCAACCCAAGCAGGCCCGGCGCCGGTCCCGCTGCTGGACCCGCGCGAGGGAATCCCGCCGGTGACCGCCAGCCCGGAGGCTCTCGCAGATGTCGTCGCGGCTTTCGCCGCGGGTTCCGGTCCGGTCGCCGTCGATGCCGAGCGCGCCTCCGGCTACCGCTACGGGCAGCGGGCCTATCTGGTCCAGTTGCGCCGCGCCGGAGCAGGGACCGCGCTGATCGACCCCACGGGATGCCCCGACCTGTCCACCCTGGGCGACGCCCTGACCGGCACCGAGTGGGTGCTGCACGCCGCCACCCAGGATCTGCCGTGCCTGTCCGAGATCGGCATGCACCCCACCTCGCTGTTCGACACAGAACTGGCCGGGCGGCTGGCCGGGTTCGCCCGGGTCGGCCTCGGCGCGATGGTGGAGAACGTGCTGGGCTTCGCGCTGGAGAAGGGCCACTCGGCGGTGGACTGGTCCACCCGCCCGCTGCCCGACCCGTGGCTGCGGTACGCCGCGCTCGACGTCGAGCTGCTGGTGGATCTGCGCGACGCGCTGGAGGAGGAGCTGCGCACCCAGGGGAAGCTGGAGTGGGCGCTCCAGGAATTCGCGGCCATCGCCGCCGCCCCGCCGGCCGCGCCGCGCGTCGACCCCTGGCGCAGGACCTCGGGCATGCACAAGGTGCGGCGGCGTCGGCAGATCGCCGTGGTGCGCGAGCTGTGGCTGGCGCGCGACCGTACCGCCCGTGAGCGGGACGTCTCCCCCGGCCGGGTGCTCAGCGACGCCGCGATCGTGACGGCGGCGCTGGAGAGCCCGCCGAACGCGCACGCGCTGGCCGCCCTGCCCGGTTTCGGGCACCGGATGGGCCGCCGCCAGCTCGACCAGTGGCAGTCCGCGATCGACCGGGCGCGCGCGCTGCCCGAGCGGGAGCTGCCGCAGCCCGCCGCCGCGTACACCGGCCCCCCGCCGCCGCGCGCCTGGGCGGACAAGGACCCGGTCGCCGCCGCCCGGCTCTCCGCGGCGCGCGCCGCGGTGAGCGCGCTGGCCGAGGAGCTGAATCTCCCCCAGGAGAATCTGATCACCCCGGACACGGTGCGTCGGCTGTGCTGGGCGCCTCCGGCGAACGCGAGCGAGGAGGTCGTGGCCGCCCAGCTCGCGGAGATGGGCGCCCGCCCGTGGCAGGTCGAGCTGACCACCCCGCTGCTGACGGTCGCGCTGACCGCCCGCCCGGCGGACCCGCCCCCGGGCGAATAGCCCGCCGGGGCCGGTGGCCCGTCCGCAGTCGGCGGTTCCCCGTCCGTGGTCCTGCGTCGGTGGTCCGCCGCCGGTGGTTCCGTGTCGAACGGCCGCCCCGCCCGCGGCGCTCCCTCAGGCTCTCCCCCACAGGGGTAACCTTCGGTAACATCCGTGCGATGTGAGCTGCGCCGCTTCCGCGAGGGAAGCTGTGCACATGAGTTACCGACGAGTAGCATGTGAGGCGAGCCGTAGGAAGCGTGCTTCAGCGCCGCGTTCCACATCGTCGAAGAGGGAGACCCACCGTGCCTCGTACCGGAAGGGACGTCGTATTCGTTGACGGCGTCCGCACCCCGTTCGGCAAAGCGGGCCCGAAGGGCATGTATCACGAGACCCGGGCCGACGACCTGGTGATCAAGTGCATCCGGGAGCTGCTGCGGCGCAACCCGGATCTGGACCCGGCGCGGATCGACGAGGTCGCGGTCGCCGCGACCACGCAGATCGGCGACCAGGGCCTCACCCTGGGCCGGACGGCGGGCATCCTCGCCGGGCTGCCGACCACCGTGCCCGGTTTCTCCGTCGACCGGATGTGCGCGGGCGCGATGACCGCCGTGACGACCACGGCCGGCGGCATCGCCTTCGGCGCGTACGACGTCGTGGTGGCCGGCGGCGTCGAGCACATGGGACGGCACCCGATGGGCGAGGGCGTCGACCCCAACCCGCGGTTCGTCTCGGAGAAGCTCGTCGACGAGTCGGCGATGTTCATGGGCATGACCGCCGAGAATCTGCACGACCGCTTCCCGCAGCTCACCAAGGCGCGCGCCGACGAATTCGCCGTCCGCAGCCAGGAGAAGGCCGCGAAGGCGTACGCCAACGGCCGGATCCAGCAGGACCTGGTGCCGATCGCGATCCGCCGCACCACCCCCGAGGCCGGGGAGACCGGCTGGGGCCTGGCGACGGCGGACGAGCCGATGCGGCCGGGCACCACGCTGGAGCAGCTCGCGGGCCTGAAGACCCCCTTCCGCCCGCACGGCCGGGTCACCGCGGGCAACGCGGCCGGTCTCAACGACGGCGCCACCGCCTCGCTGCTCGCCGCGGAGGACGTCGCCAGGGAGCTGGACCTGCCGGTACGGATGCGCCTGGTCTCGTACGCCTTCGCGGGCGTCGAGCCCGAGGTGATGGGCATCGGCCCGATCCCGGCGACCGAGAAGGCGCTGGCCAAGGCCGGTCTGTCGATCGGCGACATCGGCCTGTTCGAGATCAACGAGGCGTTCGCCGTCCAGGTGCTCTCGCTGCTCGACCACTACGGCATCGCCGACGACGACCCGCGGGTCAACCAGTACGGCGGCGCCATCGCCTACGGCCACCCGCTGGCCTCCTCCGGTGTGCGGCTGATGACGCAGCTCGCCCGGCAGTTCGAGGAGCAGCCGCACGTGCGCTACGGCATCACCACCATGTGCGTCGGCTTCGGCATGGGCGGCACGGTCATCTGGGAGAACCCCCACTTCGACGGAGGCACCAAGTGAGCAGCACCACCGAGCTGTTGAAGGGGGCGGCCGAGCGGTTCCCCGGCGAGGTCGTCACCCAGGCCCAGGTGCGGCACCTGGAGCTGCCGGGCGCGGGCCGTTTCGCGCTGATCACGCTGGACAACGGCCTGGACCACACCAAGCCGACCACCTTCGGCCCGCAGTCGCTGGCCCACCTCGACGCGGCGCTCGACCAGGTCGAGAAGGAGGCGGCGGAGGGCGCGATCACCGGCGTCGGCATCACCGGCAAGCCGTTCATCTTCGCGGTCGGCGCCGACCTCAAGGGCGTCGAGGTGCTCAGGACACGCGACGAGGCGCTGACCATCGGCAGGAGCGGCCACGAGGTCTTCAAGCGGCTCCAGTCCCTGGCCGTGCCGACCTTCGCGTACTACAACGGCGCGGCCATGGGCGGCGGTGTCGAGGTCGGTCTGCACTGCACCTACCGCACGGTGTCGGCCTCGCTGCCCGCCTTCTCGCTCCCCGAGGTCTTCCTCGGCCTGGTGCCCGGCTGGGGCGGCTGCGTACTGCTGCCGAACCTGATCGGCGCGGACCGCGCGGTCACCGTCATCATCGAGAACTCGCTCAACCAGAACCGTCAGCTCAAGGGCGCCCAGGTGTACGAACTGGGCATCGCCGACGCGCTGTTCGAGGCGGCGGACTTCCTGGAGCAGTCGCTGGCCTGGACCGCGGCCGTCCTCAAGGGCGAGCTGGAGGTGGACCGGGCCGAGGTGGACCGCGGCGAGGCGTGGGACCAGGCCGTGGCCCGCGGCCGGGCCGTCGCGGACAGCAAGGTGCACGGGGCGGCCCCTGCCGCGTACCGCGCGCTGGACATCATCGCCGCGGCGAAGAACGGCGATCTGCGGCAGGGCTTCGACGCCGAGGACGCGGCGCTCGCCGACCTCATCATGGGCGGCGAACTGCGCAGCGGCATCTACGCCTTCAACCTGGTGCAGAAGCGCGGCAAGCGCCCGGCGGGCGCGCCCGACAAGTCGCTGGCCCGCCCGGTGTCCAAGGTCGGCGTGGTCGGCGCGGGCCTGATGGCCTCGCAGCTCGCGCTGCTCTTCGCCCGCCGCCTGGAGGTGCCGGTCGTGCTGACCGACATCGACCAGGCGCGGATCGACAAGGGCGTGGGTTACGTCCACGGCGAGATCGACAAGCTGCTCGCCAAGGGCCGCGTCGGCCAGGACAAGGCCAACCGCCTCAAGGCACTGGTCTCCGGTCACCTGGACAAGGCGACCGCCTTCGGCGACGCGGACTTCGTCATCGAGGCCGTCTTCGAGGAGATGGGCGTCAAGCAGCAGGTCTTCGCGGAGCTGGAGGCGGTGGTGCGCCCGGACGCGATCCTGGCCACCAACACCTCCTCGCTGTCGGTCTCCGAGATGGCCTCGAAGCTGGAGCACCCGGAGCGGGTCGTCGGCTTCCACTTCTTCAACCCGGTCGCGGTGCTGCCGCTGCTGGAGATCGTCCGCGCCGAGCGGACCGACGACGCGTCGCTGGCCACCGCCTTCGGCGTGGCGAAGAAGCTGAAGAAGACCGCGGTGCTGGTCAAGGACGCCCCGGCGTTCGTCGTCAACCGCATCCTGACCCGCTTCATGGGCGAGATCCAGAACGTCATCGACGAGGGCACGCCGGTCGCCGTCGCGGAGAAGGCCGTCGAGCCGCTCGGCCTGCCGATGTCGCCGCTGGTGCTGCTCGAACTGGTCGGCCCGGCCATCGGTCTGCACGTCTCCGAGACGCTGCACGGCGCCTTCCCCGACCGCTTCACCGTCTCGGAGAATCTGGCGGCCGTGGTCAAGGCGGGCAAGCGCGGCTTCTACGTCTACGACTCCGGCGTGCCGGAGCTGGACCCCGAGGTCGCCGCGCTGCTCAAGCAGGGCGACTCGGTGCTCACCGAGGCGCAGGTGCGCGACCGGGTGCTGGACGCCGTCGCGCAGGAGATCGGCCTGATGCTGGACGAGGGCGTGGTGGCCGAGGCGCAGGACATCGACCTGTGCCTGATCACCGGCGCGGGCTGGCCCTTCCACCTGGGCGGCGTCACCCCGTACCTGGACCGCGAGGGCGTGTCCCAGCGGGTGAACGGCAAGCCGTTCCTGGCGCCTGGCGTGGCGAGCGTCCCCGCCTAGGACGGACGCGGCGAAGCGCCGGACGGCCCCGATGTCAGGGGGCCGTCCGGCGCTTCGCCGTTCCGGCTCAGCCCACGCGGGTCCCGGCGCGGCTCACTTCTTCGGCACGGTCGTGCACAGCGCCACCGTCAGGTCCCGTACCAGCGCCTTGCGTTCGTAGTCGTCGAGCTGGACGAGGCCGCGCTCGGTGATGCCGCGGACGGTCTCGGCGACGGTGGCCAGGACGTCGTCGAGTACGGCTCTGCGGTGTTTGGCGTCCAGCGCGGCGATCTGGGCGCGCCGCATGGCCGCGGCGACCTCGGGGGCGTAGTCGAGGCGGACCGGGGTGGCCGAGAAGACCTCGATGCCGACCGGGCGCTGGTCGGCGGCGATCAGCTTGGTGAGGTGGTCGCCGAGCCGTTCGCTGTCGCGCAGGGTGGGCGCGGCGCCCCGGAAGTCGTCGGCCGGGTGCCGGGAGACGGCCAGCGCGACGGCGGCCTCGACCTGCTCGCGCAGGAAGAGGTTGTGGTCGTCGACGGCGAAGGCCGCCTTGGCGGTGTCCCTGACCCGCCACACCAGCAGGACGCTGAGCTGGAGCGGGGTGCCGTTGGCGTCGACCGCGTCGATCGGGCGGCTGCGCCAGTGCCGCAGGGACACGTCGAGCCTGCGGCGGGTGAGCAGCGGGCTGATCCAGAGCAGGCCGGTGCGGCGGACCGTGCCGCGGTAGGAGCCGTGCCGGGTGAGCACCCAGACGCTGCCGTTGCGGCCTCTGGTGAGGCCGCCCGCGGCGAAGGCGGCGACCGCGGCGAGCAGCAGGACGCCGCTCCACAGGCCGCTGGCGGAGCCGCCGCCGGGCGGGGGCGGCAACAGGGGGCGGCCGGCCACGTCGGCGGGCAGGACGCCGGCGCGCCACAGCAGCCAGCAGACGCCGACGGTCGCGGCGAGCACGACGGCGGTCGCGGTCCAGCCGGGCAGGCAGGGCCCCGGCCGTTCGACGAGCTCCGGCGGGGCGGCGGGGGCGGGGTGGACTTCGGTGCCGCCGCTGTGGGCGGCCGGGCGGGTCTGCTCCGGCAGCCCCGTCCCGGCGGCGGTGGAAGATGTCGTCACGTGAACAGTCGTCTCCAGGTCTCGGGGCCGGGGTAGCCGTCCGCGTCGCGCCCGGTCCAGCCCAGGGACCGCTGGAACGCCTCGACATTGCGCCGGTCTGCCTCGCCCCATGTACGGCTGGGGCCCACCGTGTAGTTCTTGCCGAAGCCCTTGGCGACGAGCCGTTTGCCGAGGGCGAGTACCGAGTCGTTGGTCTGGCCGGGCCGGAAGGCGCCCGCGCCGGGGTAGGCCGGGACCTTGGCGGGGGTGCCGCCGGAGGCCCGCGGGGCGCCGGAGATGTCGCGGCCCTTGTCCTGGACGAGGTACGACCAGGTCGTGGGGCCGGGCAGCCCGTCCGCGTCGCTGCCCGACCAGCCCTGGGCGCGCTGGAAGGCACTGGTCGCGCCGCGGTCGGACTCGCTCCACTTCGGTCCGGGACCGACCTTGTAGTACGAGCTGGCGCCGCGGCCGACCAGCATGGTGCCGAGCCGGGTGACGTTGGCGTTGTCGGCGCCGGGGCCGAAGGCGGACGTGCCGGGGAAGGCCGTGGAACCCGACGACGACCCACCGGACCCCGATCCCGAATTGCTGCCACCCGCCAGATACTTGTACCGGTAGGGAATGTATTTCCCGGAATTGGACCAGTATGCGTACGGCGTGGTCTGGACCCGGGTGGCCGGGACCGTCTGCTCGTAGCCGGTGTACGCGGTGTGCGCGTCGTCCACCCAGCCGTCGAAGATGACCGTGTGCGACCCGTGTTCGGGGTCGGCGGCGTTGTGGAAGAGCAGGATGTCACCGGGCATCAGCTCGTCCTTGGTGATCCGGACGCCGTAGCCGGCCAGACTGCCGGTCCAGGCGCTGCTGCCCAGACCCCAGGCCATGGAGACGAAGCCGGAGCAGTCCTGCCGGTACCCGTCCTTCCAGTACGCGGTCATGCTGTACGGCACCTTGGCGTCCGCCCAGGTGCGGGCGCGCTGGATGATCTGGTCGCGGGTGAGCCGCAGGGGGGTGGCGGCCGGGACCGTGGCGGGGGCGGCGGCGAGCGCGGCGTGGCCCGTGGTGAAGGCGGTGGCCTCCGACGGCAGCGGCACGGCGGCGACCGCTCCGGCGGCGCTGCCCAGCGCGGTGCCCGCGGCGGCGGCCACGACCACCACACGGGTCGTCGCGCCGGTGGCCGGTCCACCGGTGTCGCGCGCCATCGAGTCGGTGAGGCGCCGTCGGGCGCACTCCTCGCAACCGCAGGCGGGCAGCGGTTCGACGTCATCGAACACCGGTATGGACATGCGCACCACTCCTCCGTGATCGGGTGTCACATGCCTTCAGTACCCGATTTCGCCTAAAAGTTGACGAAATCTGACATACCGATGATTCAAGGGCACGAAACACCCGACCGCGGGGAGCGGCGGAACAGCGGAGCTACCGCGGTGCGGAAGACGGAGCGGCCGGAGAAATCCGACAGTCCGTCAGCCCAGCAGCGCGGGCGTGTCCGACGGCGTGGCCTGCACCGCGATCACGCGCTTGGCCTCGGCGAGCACCAGCTTGCGCAGCTTCTGCGGGGTCAGCGTGGAGTGCACGTCCTTGACCGGCGTGCCGTTGATCTCCACCACCGGGATCGAGCCGAGGTCGGACTTCGCGAAGTCGTTCTGCGACTGCTGCACCCAGCCGTTGTGGTCGCCCTGCTCCAGGCACGGCTCGAAGGTGCTGAGCTTGATCTTCCCGGCCTTGACGGCCAGTTCCTTCAGGAAGTTCAGGTGGGTCAGCGTGTCGCTCTTCGGGTCCGGCTGGTGCTTCCAGACCTCCTTCATGAACTGCGTGAAGCGGCTCTGGTCCTGCGCGCACGCCGCCGCGTTAGCCGCGGTCTTGGAGCCCTCGCCGCCGTACTGCTGGTCGGAGGCGGTCACCAGGCGGTACTGGAGCTCCGCCTGGCCGGTCGTCAGCAACTGCGTCAGCGTGGCCTGGTACTCGTCGGCGAACGCCTTGGAGTCGGGGCTGCGCAGGTCCACGAAGATCGTGATCGTGACCGGCACGGACGGCCGCACCGGCAGGCCGAGCTTGGGGCCCGTGGGGGCGGCGCTGGGGCTGGGCGACGCGGTGTCCACCGGGCCCGTGGGCACGATGGGCGCGGCGATGACGCCCGAGGGCTCGCGCACCTTGTCGTCCTTGGTGCTGCGTACGTGCTGGCCGATCAGCGCGGACCCGCCGAAGACCACCACGATCGCGGTCGTGCCGACCGCGTAGGGCCGTACCCGGTCCAGGAGGGACTTGCGCTTGGGCTTGCTCCCCCCGTCCTTCGCACGGTCCTGGTTCCCGGGTCCCTTGGACTCCGTCATGACAACGCCACCTCGATATTGCCGCACCAGCTCTCGCGCCTTTTTACCATCGCCCCCATGCGCCACGTCCAGCCGGTCCCCCATGGGCGCCGCCGCGCCCGGCCGGTCCTGCGGCCTCGCGCGCCCAGACGACGGCGCCGTCGACCCTCGCCACCCGCCGGTAGCCGGAACCCAGCAGGTCACGCAGGGTCGGCGTGCGCGAGATCGCGTACGGGTCGCCGCGGGAGTCGTCGACCACCAGCGCGGGCGGGTGCGCGGAGAATTCCGCGCCGAAGGCACGCCAGGCGCCGGGGACCGCGTACCGCTCCCCCACCCGGACCCCGCCGCGCCCGCCGCTGAAGTTGGTGAGGAAGCCCGCGGTCAGATAGCGGCTGGCGGGCCGCCGGTCGGCGAACCAGTACGTCTCGGGGTGTATGCCCCACACCAGGACGCGGTCGTCGGGCGCGGTGTGCGCGCGGACCGCGGCGGCGACGGCGACCGCGTGGTCCAGCTCGCGGCTCGGCGCGGCCAGGTCCCAGACCAGGAATCCGGCGCAGGCCAGGACCGTCCAGCAGGTGACGGCGGCGCGCAGCCGGGGCAACGCGCGGACGGCGGCCACGCCGATCAGCACCAGCGGGGGCACCATCTGGAGGAAGTAGTGGCCGTAGAACTGGAAGCCGGAGACCACGGCGACCCCGGAGGCGGCCAGCCACACCCACAGGTCGGCGGGGACCGGGCGGCGGCGCAGCGCCCAGGCGGCGCCCGCGGCCAGCAGCATTCCGGCGGCGGCCACCGCCAGGACGCTGGCGCCGCCCGCCGCCCGGCTCAGCCCGGTCAGCCAGGCGCCGCGCGGCGAGACGTACTCGGCGGAGCCGGTGACCGTCCAGAACAGGAAGCGGCCGGGTCCGGTCAGCAGGGCCACCGCGCCGACCGGCAGCGCGAAGCCGAGGCAGAGCCGCAGCGCGCCCGCGAGCGCCGGGGCGCGTCCGGCCCGCGCCGCCCGCCACAGCGTCCAGGCCACCGGGAGCAGCATCACCGCGCCGGTCTGCTTGGTCAGGGCCGCGCCCGCCACGGCCACGCCCGCCAGTCCCCAGCGGGACCGGTCGGCGCACCAGACGGCGGCAGCGGTCCACGGGAGTATGAAGACCTCGAAGGTGGCCGCCAGGGTGTCCTCGGGCGCGAGGCCGACCGACAGCAGCAGATATCCCGCGCCCGCCGCCGCCCCCGACCGGTCGCCCCAGCGGCGGCGGGCGACCGCGGCCAGCAGCAGCGCGGTCGCCAGGTGCGCCAGCAGCGCGGCCGTGCGCGGCGGCCACAGCGAGCCGTCGCCGAAGACCGCGAAGAGCCCCTGGTACAGCCACGGCAGCAGCGGCGGCTTGCGGTCGACCACCGTGTCGTACAGCACCCCGCCGTGCGCCAGCAGCCGCGCCTGGACGGCCAGATAGCCCTCGTCGGGATTCCACACCGGGCGGGCGAAGGACGGCAGGCGCAGCAGGACGGTGAGCGCCGCGAGCAGCGCGGCCAGCCGCGACCAGTAGCGCCGGTCGCGGCGGCCGGGGGCACCCGCGGGTACGGCCACCGGTACGGCCGGCCGCGCCGGCAGTACCGCGCTCGTCGGCTGCACTTAGCGCCCGCGGCCCAGCCTGCTGTGGGAGCGGCCGTAGCCGAAGTAGATGACGAAGCCGATCACCATCCATACGGCGAACCGGAGCCAGGTCTCCACGCTGAGGTTGAGCATCAGCCACAGGGACGCGCACACCGAGGCCACCGGCAGGACGGGCACCCAGGGGGCGCGGAAGGCGCGCGGCAGGTCGGGGCGCGTGCGGCGGAGCACGACGACGCCGATGGCGACGACGACGAACGCGAAGAGCGTCCCGACGTTGACCATTTCCTCCAGTTCGCCGACGGTGAAGAATCCGGCGATCAGCGCGACGATCACGCCGAGCAGCACCGTGGTGCGGTAGGGGGTGCCGAACTTCGGGTGCACCTGGGAGAAGGCGCGCGGCAGCAGCCCGTCGCGGCTCATCGCGAAGAACACCCGGGTCTGGCCCATCAGCAGGATCATCACCACGGAGGTCAGGCCGACGGCCGCGCCGAAGCTGATCAGGCCGGACCAGAAGGGCGCGCCGACCGACTTGAAGGCGGACGCCAGCGGCGCGGTGGTGTCCAGGTCCGAGTACTTCTGCATGCCGGTGACGACGAGCGAGACCGCCACGTACAGCACGGTGCAGATCACCAGCGAGCCGAGGATGCCGCGCGGCATGTCCCGCTGCGGCTTCTTGGTCTCCTCGGCGGCGGTGGCGACGATGTCGAAGCCGATGAAGGCGAAGAAGACCACGGCGGCGGCGGAGAAGATGCCCATCACGCCGAACGAGGACGGGGTGAAGCCGAAGATCATCTGCACCAGCGGCGCGTGCAGGTCGGAGCCGCTGCCGGTGTTGGCCTTCGACGCCGGGAGGAACGGGTGGTAGTTGCTGCCGGTGACGAAGAACAGCCCGGCGAAGATCACCAGCAGCACCACGGTCACCTTGACGGCGACGATCAGCGTGGTGACCCGCGCGGACAGCTTCATTCCGGCCATCACGATGCCGGTGAGCACCAGCACCAGCACCGCGGCCAGCAGGTCGAAGCCGAAGCCGCCGCCGTCGTGGGTGAGGACCTTGGGGATGTCGATGCCGAAGTGCGACAGCAGATTGGCCATGTAGCCGGACCAGCCGCCCGCCACCACGCCCGCGCCCAGCGCCAGTTCGAGGATCAGGTCCCAGCCGATGATCCAGGCGGGCAGTTCGCCGATGGAGGCGTAGCTGAAGGTGTACGCCGATCCGGCCACCGGCACGGTCGAGGCGAACTCGGCGTAGCAGAGCCCGGCCAGGCCGCAGACGATCGCGGAGACGATGAAGGCGAGCGCGACGGCGGGCCCCGCGTAGTCCTTGGCGACCGAGCCGGTGACCACGAAGATGCCGGTGCCGACGATGACGCCGACCCCGTAGACGATCAGGTCGAGCGCGGACAGCTCCTTGCGCAGGCCGTGTTCCGGCTCCTCGGTGTCCGCGATCGACTGTTCGATGCTCTTGGTGCGGAACACCCCCCGGGGTCGGGGGGCCGTGTCGTCACGCGTGTCGGTGTCCACCGTCACACCTCCAGATCGTCCGGCGGCCGGTCGGTTCGGCCGGTCGATTCCGTCGGTCGGCAGCCGCTACTGCGTTACTGCACTCCGGAGGTCCGTCTCACCCGAATAGGCGCGCCTACGCGTACGCCGATGGAAGAGGGGGTCCACCCGTATGGGTGGACCCCCGCGTCGTACGGGTGCGCCGCCGTGTCCCCGGCGAGGGGCGGGCGGGCGGTGGGATCAGTCGCGGGCGATCTCACGGGCGTGGTCCGCGTCGTCCGCGAAGCGGCCGTCGATGGTGGCGACCAGGCCGGTCACCTGGCGGGCGATGTCCGGTGCGGTGAGCCCGATGTCGGCCATCACGTCCTTGCGCGAGCCGTGGTCGAGGAAGCGCTGCGGGATGCCGAAGTCGCGCAGCGGCACGTCCACCTCCGCGTCGCGCAGCGCCTGCGCGACGGCGGAACCGACGCCGCCCACCCGCCCGTTGTCCTCGACGGTGACCACGACGCGGTGCTTGGCGGCCAGGCCGGGCAGCGCCTCGTCCACCGGCTTGACCCAGCGCGGGTCGACCACGGTGGTGGTGATGCCCTGCGCGTCCAGCAGCCCGGCGATCTCCAGGCACATCGGCGCGAGGGCGCCGACCGAGACCAGCAGGACGTCGGGGCGCTCGCCCTCGGACGGCTCGCGCAGCACGTCCATGCCGCCGATCCGGCCGACGGCGGCGACGGCCGGGCCGACCGCGCCCTTGGAGTAGCGCACCACGGTCGGCGCGTCGTCCACCGCGACGGCCTCGCGGAGCTGGGCGCGTACCTGGTCGGCGTCGCGCGGGGCGGCGATCCGCAGTCCCGGCACGACCTGGAGGATGGACATGTCCCACATGCCGTTGTGCGAGGCGCCGTCGCTGCCGGTGACGCCCGCCCGGTCCAGGACGAAGGTGACACCGCACTTGTGCAGGGCCACGTCCATCAGGACCTGGTCGAAGGCGCGGTTGAGGAAGGTCGCGTAGACCGCGAAGACCGGGTGCAGTCCGCCGGTGGCCAGACCCGCGGCCGAGGTCGCGCCGTGCTGTTCCGCGATGCCGACGTCGTAGACGCGGTCGGGGAACGCCTTGGCGAACTTCTCCAGGCCGACCGGCTGGAGCATCGCGGCGGTGATGGCGACGATGTCGTCGCGCTCCTTGCCGAGCGCGACCATCTCGTCACCGAAGACGGACGTCCAGTCGGCGCCCGCGGCGGCGACCGGCAGACCGGTGTCGGGGTGGATCGGGCCGATGCCGTGGAAGCGGTCGGCCTCGTCCTGCTCGGCGGGCTTGTAGCCGCGGCCCTTCTCGGTGATGCAGTGCACGATGACCGGGCCGCCGAACCGCTTGGCGCGCAGCAGCGCGGACTCCAGCGCCTCCACGTCGTGGCCGTCGATCGGG
The DNA here is from genome assembly GCF_055558595.1 of Streptomyces sp. NPDC025721. Taxonomy (NCBI): domain Bacteria; kingdom Bacillati; phylum Actinomycetota; class Actinomycetes; order Kitasatosporales; family Streptomycetaceae; genus Streptomyces; species Streptomyces sp. NPDC025721. Next base: position 65,937 of record NZ_JBVHMF010000028.1, read on the forward strand.
CCGACGTACTTCAGGCCGAGGTCCTCGAACATGCCCTGCGGGGCGATGAAGTCCTTCAGGCCCTTCTTCGCGCCGTGCAGCGTCTCGTAGAGCGGCTGGCCGATCAGCGGGGTGCGCTCCAGGAGGTCCTTGGTACGGGACAGGAAGCGCTCGTAGCCGTCGGTGGTGCGCAGGGTCGCCAGGTGGTCCGCGAGGCCGCCGATGGTGGGCGCGTAGGACCGCTCGTTGTCGTTGACGACGATGATCAGCGGGCGGTCCTGGGCGGCGGCGATGTTGTTCAGCGCCTCCCAGGCCATGCCGCCGGTGAGCGCGCCGTCGCCGATCACGGCGACCACGTGGTCGGTGCGGCCCAGCACCTCGTTGGCCTTGGCGAGACCGTCGGCCCAGCCGAGGACGGTGGAGGCGTGGCTGTTCTCGATGACGTCGTGCTCGGACTCGGCGCGCGACGGGTAGCCGGACAGGCCGCCCTTGCTCTTGAGCTTCGCGAAGTCCTTGCGTCCGGTGAGCAGTTTGTGCACGTACGCCTGGTGGCCGGTGTCGAAGAGGATCCGGTCGACGGGCGAGTGGAAGGTGCGGTGCAGGGCGATGGTCAGCTCGACCACACCGAGGTTGGGGCCGAGGTGCCCGCCGGTCTTGGACACCGCGTCGACGAGGAAGGCACGGATCTCGCCCGCCAGCTCCACGAGCTGCTGCTGGCTGAGCCGGTCGAGGTCGCGCGGTCCGTTGATACGGGTCAGCACTGCCACCCGTTCCTCCCTCTGCTGCCTGTCGGTACCTGTCGGCACCTGTCGAAGGTCTGTCCCACGGTTTTGCCGACGTGGACGCCGACACGGCCGGATCGCTTCGATACGGCCGATCCGACGAGTCTAATCTTCCGGTTCCAAGGCTGTCGGCCGCCCTGTGCGATGTATGTCACGGCACGGCAACGGCGAACCGGGGGGGGGGGGGGGGGGGGTTGGGGGGGGGGGGGGGGGGGGGGGGGGGGGGGGGGGGGGGGGGCGACCGAGGGGTTTTGGGCTATTATGCGCG
>NZ_JBVHMF010000028.1:66975-121817 GCF_055558595.1 Streptomyces sp. NPDC025721
GCCTTTTTGGGTCCAGGGGTTGCGGCCCCTCTGGGAGGGGGGGAGCAAGGAAAGGAAAAGGAAAAAGGGAGGGGGCGCCCTCCCTCCCCCCCCCCCCCCGCCGGTTCGAGGTGCTGCCGCGGTGCGCGTGTCCGCCCGCGTTGTTACGAGCCGTTACGCGCGCCGCCGTCGTACGCGGTGCCGCTACGCGCGGCCGGAGGTCTTCTGCGTACGGCGCGAGACCGAGTCGATGACCACGGCGGCGAGCAGAACGGCGCCGGTGATCATGTACTGGATCGAGGTGTTCATGTTGAGCAGGTCGAGTCCGGTCTGGATGGACTGGATGACCAGCATGCCGAGCAGCGCCGACCAGACGTTGCCGCGACCGCCGAAGAGGCTGGTGCCGCCGATGACCGCGGCGGCGATCGCCAGCATCAGCAGGTTGCCGGTACCGGCGGCGAGCGTCGCGGTGTAGGTCTGGGCGGCCAGGAAGAGACCGCCGATGGCGGCGAAGCCGCCGGAGATCGCGAAGACCGCGATCCGGATCAGCGCCACGTTGATACCGGCGCGGCGGGCGGCCTCGATGCTGCCGCCGACCGCGAAGACCTTGCGGCCGAAGGGCGTGCGGCGCAGGACGAAGTCGCAGATCACCAGGGCGACCAGGAAGATCACCAGGGCGTTCGGCACACCGGCGGACTTGTTGAGCACGTACGCGGCCACGTAGGCCACGACGGCCAGGGCGACGGTGCGCAGCGCGATCTCGCTGGTGGGGCGGAACGGGACGCCCGCCTTGCGGCGGCGGGTCTGCTCGATCAGCGAACCGGCGAGCAGCGCGACGACACCGACGGTCGCCAGGATGTAGGCGCCGGCGATGTCCTGGTCCATGAAGAAGGAGCGCTGGCCCAGGATGTGCATCGGGCCCTTGTCCTGGATGGACAGCGAGCCGGTGGAGCCGAGCAGCCACAGCATCAGGCCGTTCCAGCCGAGGTTGCCCGCGAGGGTGACCACGAAGGCGGGGACGCCGATCTTGGCGAAGAAGAAGCCGTGGATCGCGCCGATGCCGATGCCGGTGAGGACCGTGAGGATCATCGCCAGCCACATGTTCATGCCGTGTGTGGTGGAGAAGATCGCGAAGATCGCGGCCGACAGACCGCTGACGGAGGCGACCGACAGGTCGATCTCACCGAGCAGCAGCACGAAGACCAGGCCGACCGCGATCATGCCGGTGGCGGCCAGGAAGTAGCTGATGTTGACCATGTTGGTCGAGCTGAGGAACAGGCTGTCCTTCAGCTGGAACACGGTCCAGATGATGATCAGGCCGACGATGACGGGCAGCGAGCCCAGTTCACCGCCCTTGAGCTTGCGCTTGAACTCGGTGATGTAGCCCTTGAAGCCCTCTTGGCGGACCAGCAGCCGGGGGTCGATGACCTCGACCGCGGCCGGGGCCATTTCGTCGACCGGAGCGGCCGGCGGCTCCTCGTCGGCCTTCGACAGGGTGGTCTTGTCGCTCACTTCGCCGCCTCCACATTGCGCGACTGACGGCGGGTCACGGCGTTGTCCGTGGCTCCGGTGATGGCCGCGATGATCTGCTCGTTCGTGGTGCCCTTGACCGGGAAGGACCCGTTGTTCCTGCCCAGGCGCAGCACGTGGACGGTGTCCGCGACCGCCGTCACGTCAGCCATGTTGTGGCTGATCAGAATCACGCCGAGGCCGCGCTCGCGCAGCCGCTCGACCAGGTCGAGGACCTGGGCGGTCTGCTCGACGCCGAGGGCGGCGGTGGGCTCGTCGAGGATGACGACCTTGGGCTCGCCGATCAGGGCGCGGGCGATGGCCACGACCTGCCGCTGACCGCCGGAGAGGCTGGCGATCGGGATCCGCACGCTGGGGATCCGGATGGACAGCGTGTTGAGCAGCTCGCGCGCACGCCTTTCCATCGTGACCTCGTCGAGCACTCCGACCCGGAGGATCTCCCGTCCGAGATAGAGGTTGCCGACCACGTCGAGGTTGTCGCAGAGCGCGAGGTCCTGGTACGTGGTGGCGATGCCGAGGCTCTGGGCGTCCTGCGGCCGGTTGATGCTGACCGCCTTGCCCTCCCATTCGATGACGCCTTCGTCGATGGGGTGCACACCGGCGATCGTCTTGACCAGTGTGGACTTACCGGCTCCGTTGTCGCCCACCAGGGCGACAACCTCTCCGGCGTGGACCTCCAACTCGACATCGGTGAGGGCCTGAACCGCACCGAATCGCTTGGAGACTCCGCGCAACGCCAGCACGGGCGTAGCGGACACGTGAACCATCTCCTTCGCCGCCTGACCGGCGGGGATGCCGCGTACTGGGGGGACAGCCGCGGGGGACGTGCAATAAAGCACTGGGATGACATCAGTCAACGGGGAACGGGCTCATACCCCTTCCCCGAACGCTCTACCCCGGAAGCGTTTCCGTCCGGTGCCCCGCCCCGGCAGCGGGGTGGAATGGTTGGGGCGGGGCACCGGACAGGTCTTTCGGGGGCGGGCCGAGGCCCTGGGTACTACTGGATGCCCGCGTCCTTGCACGCCTGGGCGAACTCGGCGGTGCAGATCTGGGCCACGGTGTACAGCTTGTCCTTGATGACCGTGTCCTTGATGTTCTCCTTGGTCACCGCGACGGCGCCGATGAGGTGGGCGGGGACCGTCTGGCCCGAGCCGCTCTTGGCGGTGGTGTCGGCGACGTCCTTGAAGTCCTTGCCCTCGAGCAGCGCGACCGCGATCTGGGCGGTGGCGTCGGCCTCCGGCTGGTACGCCTTGTAGATCGTCGCGGCCTGGGTGCCCGCGAGGATCCGCTGGATGCCGGGCAGTTCGGCGTCCTGGCCGGTCAGCGGCGGGTTGATGCCGGCGCCCTTGAGGGCGGTGGCGATACCGCCGGCCATGCCGTCGTTGGCCGAGTAGACGCCCTTGATGTTGGCCTTGCCGAGCTGGGTGATCGCCGCGGTGACCTTCTGGTTGGCGACGGTGTCCTTCCACAGACCCGACTGCTCGTAGGCGATGTTCACCTTGCCGTCGAGGATCTTGTGGGCGCCGGCCTTGAAGGAGGCGGCGTTCGGGTCGGCCGGGTCGCCGTCGATCATGACGATCTTCGAGGTCGGCTTGGCGTCGGCGCCCATGGCGTTGAGCAGCGCCTGGCCCTGGAGCTCGCCGATCTTCTCGTTGTCGTAGGAGACGTAGGCCGAGACCGGGCCCTGCGCGAGGCGGTCGTACGCGACGACCTTGATGCCCTTGTCGACCGCGGCCTGGACCGAGGACTGGATGCCGACCGAGTCCTGCGCGTCCAGGATGAGAACCTTGACGCCCTTGGCGATCATGCTGCTGACCTGCTGCGCCTGCTTGGCGGGGTCACCGGCGGCGTTGGCGTAGTCGACCTTGCAGTCGGAGCACAGCTCCTTGACCTTCGCCTCGATCAGGGGCCGGTCGAACTTCTCGTACCGGGTGGTCGCGTTCTCCGGGAGCAGCAGGCCGATGGTCTTGTCCTTGCTGCTGTCGGACGACTTGTCGCCCGCCTTGCCACAAGCGGCCATCGTGAGCGCGATCGAAACAGCGACCGTCCCGACGGCGATTCGACGCGTCATTGCGTTCATGTGAGGTTGCCTCCCTGACAGGGCCGCAACACCGCGGCCGAGGTGCTCGTGAGTCAACTCCGGCTGACGCCATGCCGTCAAGAAGTAAACACTTAACGAGATGGCAACGACCCGTTTCGTTAGCTGTGTGAACGCTCAGTTATGCCGAAAAGGCGGGTGTATCAACCGGAGTATTACCATCCAACAGTGTAGAATCACCCATCTCACTCAGCACCAGGGCAAGTGCCCCCAAAACCTCCGCACGGGCACCCAGCGACCCGGGCACCACGGACAGCCGTTGGGCGGCACTGGGGATCGCGTACCGCGACACGGACTCCCTTATCGGGCCGAGCACCAGCTCCCCCGCCTCGGCCAAGTCCCCGCCCAGCACGACCCTGCTGGGGTTCAAGAGGTTGCACAGACTGGCCACGCCCATGCCTATGTGGCGGCCCACGTCCCCGATCACGCGACGGCAGCCGGGGTCGCCCTCGCGTGCGAGCTGCACCATCTTCGGGACCGTTAGGCCATCTCCGTGGCTGCCGCGCAGGAGTTCGAGCACATAGCGCGCGGCGGTGAAGGTCTCCAGGCAGCCGCGGTTGCCGCACCGGCACACCGGACCCGACTCGTCGAGGGTGATGTGGCCGATTTCACCCGCCGTGCCCCCCGGTCCGCGGTAGATCCTGCCGTCGATCACCAGGCCCGCGCCGACGCCGCTGGCGACCTTGATGTACGCCAGGTCCTTCACGCCCCGGCCGCCGCCCCAGACCAACTCGCCCAGTGCGCCCAGATTCGCGTCGTTGTCCACCTGGACCGGCACACCGAGCCGGTCGGTCAGCTCCTGGCGGGGGTTGATACCGCTCCAGCCGGGCAGGATCGCGGTCGAACCGAGCGTCCCGGACTCCACGTCGATCGGCCCCGGCACGCCCAGACCCACCCCGAGCACCTTGTCGGGGTTGATCCCGGTGGACTCCACCAGCCGCGCGACGAGTTGCTCGGCGCGGTCGAAGCCCTGGGAGGCGGAGGCGTCCACGTCGATCGGCTCGGACTGCTCGGCCAGCACCTGATGGGCCAGATTGCCGACCGCGACCCGGAGATGCGAATGGCCGAAATCGACTCCTACGACGATGCCGGCGTCACCGGACAGCGCCACGCTGCGGGCCCGCCGACCACCCGAGGAGGTCGACGTCACCTGCACCGTGCCGTTGTCCCGCAGTTCGCGGACGATGTTGGAGACCGTCGCGGCCGACAGGCCGGTGCTGCGCGCGATCTCCGCCTGGGTGAGTGACCCGGCCAGCCGTACGGCACGCACGACGCGTTCCAGGTTGGCCCGGTGCAGCGACGACTGCGATCCCGGAGTCTCGACCACGACATCCACTCCTGCCCGGCAGCCGGAGCGTCCCGGCTGCCCGCACGGACGGGGACCCGGACCGATGTCGTACCTGCCACATCGGTGAGACCCCGTCGTCTACAACATGTGAACTCTAAGTTGAGTGTTTGGGGTGATGTCCCGTCAAGGGGGAGAGCCACACCGTTATGCGAATCGGTCGCCAACGCCGAGGAGCGGCTCCGCGCCCTCGCGGAGCCGCTCCTCGCGGCGTACAGCCTGCTCAACGGCGCTCGGGGGCGCCGCCGCGGGCTACTTCAGGGTGCCCGCGGTGAGTCCGGCCTGGACCTGGCGCTGGAAGGACAGGTACACCACCAGCACCGGCAGCATCGCGATCACCATGCCGGCGAACAGCGCCGGGTAGTCACCCGAGTACCCCTGCGACAGCGCGAGGTTCACCAGGCCCTGGGCCAGCATGGAGTGGTCCTTGTCGGTGCTGGTCTGCGGCTGCATCAGCGTGACCGGCAGGATGTACTGATTCCACTGCCCGAGCACGTTGAAGATGCCGACGCTCAGCAGACCGGGCTTGGCCATCGGCACCATCACCTGGAAGAACGTCCGGGTGTGCGAGGCGCCGTCGAGCACCGCCGCCTCATGGATGGCCGTTGGCAGCGTCTTGAAGAACGAGTGCATGAAGAAGGTCGTGAACGGCAGCGAGTAGGCGACGTACACCAGGATCAGACCCTGGTACGTGTTCAGCATGCCGAGGTTCTTCACCATGAAGAACAGCGGGACCAGCGCGAGGAAGTACGGGAACATCGCGCCGCCGACGAACAGGAAGTAGATGAACCTGTTGCCGGGGAACTCGTACCGGGCCAGCACGTAGGCGACCATCGAGCCGAAGAGCATGGTCAGCGGCACCGAGAACACCATCACGATCACGGTGTTCAGGAAGAAGTCGCCGATGCCCTTGTCCCAGGCGCGGCTGAACGCGCCGAAGGTGAAGTGCGAGGGCCAGGACCACGCGCTGGAGCCGATCTCGCTGTTGTTCTTGAACGAGCTGAGGATGATCCATGCCAGTGGCAGGATGATCATGATCGCCCAGACCGCAAGGAAGCCGTGCGAGAAGACGTTGAGCACCCGGCCGCCGGCTCCGTCGTAGCCGGCCTCCTCCGCTCCCTTGCCCTTGCGCTTCTTGCCGGGCCCGCCCTGAGCGGGTACCTGGCCCAGCAGTCCGCCGGACTGCGCCTCGGTGATGGGTGAGGTCATGGTGCTTCCCCGCTCAGAACTCGATGCGGTCACGGCGGGAGACCCGCAGCGTGACAGCGGAAACGATCAAGGTCACCAGCATGATGATCACGCCCTGTGCGCAGGCGTAACCGCTCTTGCCGAAGGACAGGAAGTTGCGCATCAGGTAGGTCGCCATGACCTCGCTGTGGTGGTCGGGACCACCGCCGTAGCCGGTTCCGGGGGTCAGTCCGGAGACCAGGGCGAAGAAGTCCATCGCGAAGATCGAGATGTACACCCACGAGGTCTGCACGCTGTCCCACAGCAGCGGGAGGGTGACCTTGAAGAAGGTCTGCGAGCGGCCCGCGCCGTCGAGCAGCGCGGCCTCGTAGATGTCCTTGGGGATGGACTGCATCGCCGCGGAGAACAGCACGAGGTAGAAGCCGACGCCCGCCCAGACCTGGATCGCCAGCAGGCACCAGAGCACGAGGTTGGGGTCGTTCAGCCACTCGATGGGGTTGTTGGCGTCCTCCAGGTGCAGCTTCACCAGGACGCCGTTGAGCAGACCGGCCGAGTCACTGCGGTAGACCGCGCCGAACAGCACGATCAGGATCGCGACCGACAGGACCTGCGGGAAGAAGTAGACGACCTTGTAGATCCCGGCGCCGCGGACGCCCTGGACACCGCCCGCCGTGCTGCGACCGCCCACGTTCACCATGAAGGCGAAGAACAGCGCCAGCAGGATGGTGATCACCGGCAGGAAGATCAGCAGCAGGATGTTGTGCCACAACGCGGTCCTGAAGACGGAGTCGTGGAACAGGGTCGTGTAGTTGTCCAGGCCCACGAAGTTGAAGGTCTGGGACTCGCCCTTCCAGTCCGTGAGCGAGTAGCCGATCGTCTGGAGATACGGCCAGATCACGAACGTCACATACAGGACGATCGGGACGATGAGGAAGCCCACAATGAAGGGGTATTTGCGATGCTGCATGGATCCTGCTCCTGATCGAGGGGCTATGCCGGTGGGGGGGGGGGGGGGGGGGGGACGCGCCCCCCCCCCCCCCCCACCGCACGACGTCGCTGGGTCAGGCCTTCTTGGCCTTGGCCGCGAGCGCCTTGGCCTTCGAGATCCACTGGGCGGGGGTGAGGCGCTTGGCCATCAGCTCACCGCTCAGGTTCTGCAGGGCGACATCGAACTCGCTGTTGGTGTTCGGGTAGTTGTAGTTGAACGTGTTCGCACCGGCAGCGCTCAGCGCGGTCACGGTCGACGCGGTACCCGGACGGAGCTGGACGTCGGAGCCGACGCCGTCCTTGAGGACGGTGAGGGAGTTGGCGGCGGCGGCGAACTTGCCGGAGCCCTCCTTCGTCAGCATCATGCGCAGGAACTCCAGGCCGCCGGCCTTGTTCTTGGCCTTCTCCGGGACGATGAACGGCTCGCCCGCGCCCGCCCGGATCGCCTCGAAGGGCAGCTTGTCGCCCGTGAGCGACGGCATCGGCATGAACTTCATGTCGAAGTCGCTCGGGGTGGCCTTCATCTGCTCGTTCTCCAGCCAGGAGCCGCACGGGATGAAGGCGGCCTTGTACTGGTTCCACGCGGTCTGCGACTCGATGTGGGTCAGACCGTTGGTGCCGGGCAGCAGGTAGTTCTTGTCCACGATCTCGTAGACCGCCTCGATGCCCGCCTTGACGGCCGGGTCGTCCCAGGCCGTCGGGTCCATCGTGTCGATGCGCTTCTGGAGCTCCAGGCCGCCGTTCTTGGCGATGAGGTCCATGATCGCGACGTTGATGTAGTACGGGTACTTGCCCTGGTGACAGAAGGGCGCGATCTTCTCCTTCTTGATCTCCGCGGAAAGGGAGATGAAGTCGGCCCACGTCTTGGGCTCGGTCCAGCCCTTGTCCTTGAACAGCTTGCCGGAGTACCACAGGCCGAACACGGTGTAGATGTAGCTCAGCGAGTACATCTTGCCGTCGAGCGTGCCGGTCTCGATCGTGCCGGGCTGGAGCACGTCGCGGATCTTCTTGCTCGGGTCGTCGATGTAGGGCGCGTCGAGCAGCGGGGTGAGGTCCGCGAGCTGACCGCTCTTCTGCAGGACGTCCAGCTTGATCTGCTGGGCGCCCGAGTCGTCGATGACGTCCGGCGGGCTGCCGGCGTTGAAGCGCGGCTGGAGCTTGCCGGCGATGTCCTGCGTGGGCAGGACGCTGGACTTGGAGCCCGGGTGCTTGGACTCGTACAGCTTGCCGAGCGCGGTGGCGTAGTCGTGGCCGTAACCACCGTCGAAGATGACGATGTCGAGGGCCGTGGAGTCGTTCACGCCGAAGGGGTTGTCCTTCGAGGCCGCAGTCGCGCTCTTGGTGGGCTTGTCGCTACTGCTGTCACCGCCGCTGGACGCGCAGGCGCTCAGCAGACCGGCCGACGGAATGGCTACGAGGCCAAGCGCCGCGGAACGCTTGACCAGATCCCGGCGGTTCATTTCGGATCCCATGCTCAAGTCCTCGCTCTCATCAGGACTCATGCGGTGCAGCGGAATCCGCCGACGACCGCGAACAGTTGAAGCTTGAGTGATGCCGTGCATCCATCGAGGAGGGGTACGTCACCGTAGGCCGCCGGGTGTTTCTGCCCGACGTTCCCCCCCGCCCCGCCCCGCTGTGAGCGGGTTCCTTGGACGCCGACAGGTATAGTCCACTTGCAGTCGGCAGGGCAAGATCGAATGATGGTTTGGGCGGCAAGCTTTCCCGAGTTGAGACCTCCGCGAAACGTGGGATGTCTCACCGATCCCGAGCGCGCCGGATCTTGTATTCACTAGTCAACACGACTGTCACGGAAGTGCGTTCAAGTAGTGAAGACCGAACCGGGCCGAGCCGGTCTGCATGTACGGACATAAGCGGACGGGCCGCACTCCCCTGAGAGGAGCGCGGCCCGCCTGCGGTTTCTTCTGCGTATCCGCCGTAGCGGAACGTCACTTGATCGTTACTTGCGGATCAGCGACCGCAACACGTACTGCATGATGCCGCCGTTGCGGTAGTAGTCGGCCTCTCCGGGGGTGTCGATCCGGACAACGGCGTCGAACTCCACGCCGGTGTCGGTGGTGACCTTCACCGTGCGCGGGGTCGTGCCGTCGTTCAGCTCGGTCACGCCGGAGATGGCGAACGTCTCCTCGCCCGTGAGCCCCAGGGAGGCCGCGGAGGCGCCCTCGGGGTACTGGAGCGGCAGCACGCCCATGCCGATCAGGTTGGAGCGGTGGATGCGCTCGTAGGACTCCGCGACGACCGCCTTGACGCCGAGCAGCGCGGTGCCCTTGGCCGCCCAGTCGCGGGACGAGCCGGAGCCGTACTCCTTGCCCGCCAGGACGACCAGCGGCACGCCCTGCTCGATGTAGTTGCGCGAGGCGTCGTAGATGAAGGCGACCGGGCCGTCCGCCTGGGTGAAGTCGCGGGTGTAGCCGCCCTCGGTGCCCGGCGCGATCTGGTTGCGCAGCCGGATGTTGGCGAAGGTGCCGCGGATCATGACCTCGTGGTTGCCGCGGCGCGAGCCGTAGCTGTTGAAGTCGCGGCGGTCGACGCCGTGTCCGGTGAGGTACTTGCCCGCCGGGGTGTCGGCCTTGATCGCGCCGGCCGGGGAGATGTGGTCGGTGGTGACCGAGTCGCCGAGCTTGGCCAGGACGCGGGCGCCCTCGATGTCGGTGACCGGGGTGGTCTCCATCGTCATGCCCTCGAAGTACGGGGGCTTGCGGACGTAGGTGGACTGCGGGTCCCACTCGAAGGTGTCGCCGGTCGGGATCGACAGCGCCTGCCACTGCGCGTCGCCCGCGAAGACGTCGCGGTAGGACTCGTTGAACATGTCCTGGCCGATCGCGGACGCGACCACGTCGTTGACCTCGGCCTCGGTCGGCCAGATGTCCTGGAGGCGGACCGGCTTGCCGTCGGTGTCGGTGCCGAGGACGTCCTCGGTGATGTTCACCTTCATCGAGCCCGCGATGGCGTACGCGACGACCAGCGGCGGCGACGCCAGGTAGTTCATCTTGACGTCCGGGTTGATCCGGCCCTCGAAGTTGCGGTTGCCCGAGAGCACCGCGGCGACCGCGAGGTCCGCCTCGTTGACCGCCTTGGAGACCTCCTCGGGCAGCGGGCCCGAGTTGCCGATGCAGGTGGTGCAGCCGTAACCGACCAGGTTGAAGCCGAGCTTGTCCAGGTACGGGGTCAGGCCCGCCTTGTCGAAGTAGTCCGTGACGACCTTGGAGCCGGGCGCCAGCGTCGTCTTCACCCACGGCTTGCGGGTCAGACCGCGCTCGACCGCCTTCTTGGCGACCAGGGCGGCGGCGACCATCACGTACGGGTTCGAGGTGTTGGTGCACGAGGTGATCGCGGCGACGGTGACGGCGCCGTGGTCGATCTCGTACGTGCTGCCGTCGGGGGCGGTCACCACGGTCGGCTTGGTCGGCACGCCGTTGTGGGTGGCCGGGGAGTCGGAGGCCGGGAAGGACTCCTTGCCCGCCTCCTCGTCGTCGGTCACGTAGTTGCGCACGTCGCGGGCGAACTGCTGGGAGGCGTTCGCCAGGACGATACGGTCCTGCGGGCGCTTGGGCCCGGCGATCGACGGGACGACGGTGGCGAGGTCCAGCTCCAGCTTCTCGGAGAAGTCCGGCTCGGCGGCCGGGTCCAGCCACAGGCCCTGCTCCTTGGCGTACGCCTCGACCAGCGCGACCTGCTGCGCGTCCCGGCCGGTCAGCCGCAGGTACTTCAGCGTCTCCTCGTCGATCGGGAAGATCGCCGCGGTGGAGCCGAACTCCGGCGACATGTTGCCGATGGTGGCGCGGTTGGCCAGCGACGTGGCGCCGACGCCCTCGCCGTAGAACTCCACGAACTTGCCGACCACGCCGTGCTTGCGCAGCATCTCGGTGATGGTCAGCACCAGGTCGGTGGCGGTGGTGCCGGTGGGCAGCTCGCCGGTCAGCTTGAAGCCGACGACCCGCGGGATCAGCATGGACACCGGCTGGCCGAGCATCGCGGCCTCGGCCTCGATGCCGCCGACGCCCCAGCCGAGCACGCCGAGGCCGTTGACCATGGTGGTGTGCGAGTCGGTGCCGACCAGGGTGTCCGGGTACGCCTGGCCGCCGCGGACCATGACGGTACGGGCCAGGTGCTCGATGTTCACCTGGTGAACGATGCCGGTGCCGGGCGGGACGACCTTGAACTCGTCGAACGCGGTCTGGCCCCAGCGCAGGAACTGGTAGCGCTCCTTGTTGCGGCCGTACTCCAGCTCCACGTTCTGCGCGAAGGAGTCGGCGGTGCCGAAGCGGTCGGCGATCACCGAGTGGTCGATGACCAGCTCGGCCGGGGCGAGGGGGTTGATCCGGGCGGCGTCGCCGCCGAGCTCCTTGACGGCCTCGCGCATGGTGGCCAGGTCCACGACGCAGGGCACACCCGTGAAGTCCTGCATGATCACGCGGGCCGGCGTGAACTGGATCTCCTGGCTCGGCTGGGCCTGGGAGTCCCAGCCGCCCAGCGCCCGGATGTGGTCGGCGGTGATGTTCGCGCCGTCCTCGGTACGCAGCAGGTTCTCCAGCAGCACCTTCAGGCTGTACGGCAGCCGGGCCGCGCCCGCCACCTTGTCCAGCCGGAAGATCTCGTACGACTCGTCGCCCACGCGCAGCGTGCTGCGGGCGTCGAAGCTGTTCGCCGACACGACAGTCTCCTTCATGCGTCGTCTTGCGTCATTGCGCGCGTACCACCGCGGTCCCCCGGCCCGGCCGCATGTCGGTGACATGCCCGCCGGCCGGTCCGCTAAGGTGGGCTCTGGTTAGGTAACCCTTACCTCGTGCGGTGCGGTCGTCGTACGCCTCAGCAGATATCTCGATGTCGAGATAACTCTAGTACATGACCGCCGCTGGGTCATGCCCGGCCCGCCCGGTGACCTGTCGCAGTGAAGGTTGAGTGTTTCCCACCGAAGCTTGATCGGCTCCTGCCGGTGGGGCGCCCTCGCATCAACCCGGTCTACGGGCTCTGCTACGGCTGAGACCGCGGATCCGAGCGCAGACCCAGGGCACTGTGCTGAACCCATCCAGCTGGCACGTCCGCGCCACCGGACGCACTGCGCGTCATCGCCACCAATCGCGACCGCAACTCCTGCGTCGGCTCATCCAGCACAATCGCACTGATCACCAGTTCCAGCATCACGCAGTCGTACTCGTCGTCCCTGCTCCGGTAGCGCTCCTGATCACGCTCCACCACAGCTCCGGAGATCCGCCAGCCCCCGGCGTCCACGGGCGTGAAAGTTGCTTCGAAGACCCCGCGACCGGTCCAGCTCCGATGGAGGAAGACAACCCTGCCCTCGCTGAACACGTCCCACTTCTCGTCCATACCCCGGGAGTGGTAACCGAGCTGGATCCGCTCCCAGTCCGCATCCGACCAGATCCGGCCGGGCAAGACCGGGAGTGATCCGGGAGACGAGATCGGCTGGATGCGACCGGCAAACGAGGACCGGGTAACACGTTCGGCGGCAGGCATGCCGCGATCCTACGGATGGGGGTGCCCACCACGACAGCCGTCCAGAGATAGGTCCACGCCACCGGCAGGAAGCCGCTCAACCTTCGGTGAGAATCGCTCAACCTTCACTGCGACAGGTCACCCGGGGACGGCGGCGTGGCGCGCGCCGGGTCGGACGGGCGGGTGGACGGGCGTGACCGACGGCGTGACCGACGGGCGTGCCGTGCGGCGGGTCGGACGCGGGACGGGGCGCGGGCCTCGCGCGGGGGTGTGCCCGCTTGACGGGTGCCGGGACAATCTCCTCATGCGGTATACGACGGAGGACGAGGGCGCGAGGGTCGCGGCGGTCCTGGCCGAGGCGGCGCGGCGGATGGCCGCGCTGCGCGGGGCGCCGCCTTTCCGGGTGTGCGCGGTGACCCGTCCCGCGCCGGAACCGGCGTGGTTCGCCGAGGGCCACAGAAGAGACGACGTATGGCAGCGGATCACCGTGCGGCACGGACGGCTGGGGCAGGACGAGGCGGCGGTCTGGGTGACCAGCGCGGTGCGTGACGCCGAGCCGGTGAGCCTGGCCGAGGCGCTGCGGCTGGAGCGGGACGGGTACCCGCGGGCGGACGAGGACCCTTCGGCGCGGGAGGCCGGGGCGGGCCGTACGTCGCGGGCGGAGGTCGTCGTGGACGGTGCGCCGCGGGCGGCCGATGTCCTGACGGAAGGGACGTGGTGGGCGGCGCGGATCGAGGCGGTGGCGGATGCCGGTACGGACGCTGATGCGGACGCTGACGCTGAACCCGTCACGGTCACCGTCGTCGGGCACCACGTGCCCATCGGACAGGTCCGGTTGGCGACCGTGACCGACCTCGGACCGTACATCGACGCCAGGGAAGCGGAGTTGGCGCGACTGCGGACCTGACCCGCGGGACCCTTCGTGCGGCCGACGGGGAGATCCACAACGGCAACGGGACGTGATACCAAGGTGGGTGACGCAACGTCACACACTCGGGGGTCGACGGGTCATGCAGCACGGTGGGGTCGAACTGACCGCGTATCTGGTCAACGAGTCGCGGGCGCGCAAGCCCGACCTCGCCGAGGATCCTCTGGCGGGCGCGTGGATTCCGGACGGTGACCGGCCCGCGGTGAGGGAGTTGTGGCGGGAGTTCGCCGACGAGGTGTACCCGCACGACGACCTGGTGGTGTCGCTGCGCGGACGCTACATCGCCGACACCCTCGCGCGGGCGCTGCGCGCCGACCCGGACACGGTGCTCGTGGTGTGCGGGGCCGGTTTCTCCTCGTATCCCTGGCTGTTGCCGTTCCCCGCGGCGCTGGAGGTGGATCTGCCGGAGATGGCGGCGGCCAAGCGGCGGCGGGCGGCGGAGCTGACGGCGTCCGGTGTCGCGCCGGAGCGCGAGGTGCGGCATCTCGCGGCCGATCTGAACAGCGCGCAGGGCCGCGCCGAAGTGACCTCCGCCGCACGCGAGTTGGCGGCCGGCCGGCCGGTCGCGTACGTCGCGGAGGGCGTCGTCTTCTATCTGCCGGGGGACGCGGCACGGTCGGTGGTGACGCTGGGCGCCGGTTTCGGTACGACGGCGGTGACCGCGGTCAGCTACTGGCCCGCGGCGGCGGCGGGCTGCCGCGTCCTGGCCGAGCAGCGCGACTGGTTCCTGCGCAGGTCGGTGCCCGCGGACGCGAGCCATCTCACGCACGACGAGCTGGAGTCGCTGCTGGGCACGGCGATCGAGGACCGGGGCCCCGAGGATCTGCAACGCCGTTATCTGGGCGGGGTGTCGGTGAGCGAGTCCGACCTGATCCCGGAGTACGTGGCGGTCTCCTGGACCCTCGGCTCCGGCACCGGCCGCGCGGGCGCGGCGGCATGAGCGGCGGCGCGAGAAGCGGCACGAGCGGCGGCGCGAGCGGCGGCGCGAGCGGCGGCACGAGCGGCGGCGCGAACGGCGGCGCGAGCGGCGGCACGAGCGGCGGCGCGAACGGCGGCGCGAGCGGCAGTATGAGCTTCGGCGCGAGCGAGGTGCTGCATCTCCAGAGCCGGGCGTATCCGCTGCACCACCGCTCCCCCGTCAGCTCGTTGGAGCTGGTCGCGGTGCCGGGCCACGGCGAGTTACGGCCGGTGGTCGGGGGCCTGCGGTCGCTGGCGTACAACCCGGACACCACCATCGAGATGGACCTGACCGGCATGGTCGGACCGGCGATCAGCCTGCCGGGCACGGAGATCGTGGCCTGCCACGCGCGCATCCTGACCGCGGGCACGGTGCTGGTGGTCTACGCGCTGCGGCACGAGGCCGATCTGCGGCGGATGGCGCTGCACGACCTCGACGCGCTCGACGCGACCGTCAACCAGGCGCTGCGGGAGGCGGACGCGCCGATCCTGACGGCGGTGCTGGCCGCGGCCGTCGCCAGTGGTCTAGTCCAGGGGATCGCGCTGCGGCCCGATCTCGCGCTGACCGGGGCGGGTTCGCCGATCGACCGTCAATCGGCGCGCTACAACTGCCACTTCGTGACGCGGGACCCGCCGTGGGCGGCCGACGCACGGGTGCCCGCGCTGATATCGGGCCCCGACTGCCGGATCCTGCTGCCGTACACGTACGCCTGGGACCGCGATCCGGCGACGCCGCTGCACGATCTGCTGACCATGACCGAGCCCACGGACATCGCGGTGGCGCAGCAGTCGCTGCTGGTGGGCGCGCTCGTCGCCGGGCGGTGGGTGCTGGCCGACCTGGCGCACGGCCACCCCGAGACCACCGATGTGCACGCCTTCCGGCGGTTCCTCGACGGTCTGTGGGCCGACTTCCATCATCTCGACGGCTACCGGATCGAGTCGACGCAGGCGCACCGGGCCAGTTATCTCTCCGCGCGGCAGGTGATCGGGCTCGACGACACCCAGGAGCGCGCCGACAAGCTCCTCGGTTACGTCAGCAACTCCCTGCTGGCCGCGTCCTCGCAGCGCGCGGAGGCGCTGGACGCCCGGCTGAACCGTGTCGCGGCGGCGCTGACGGTGGTGAGCGCCGCGTCCTTCGGCCTCGACATCGCCGTGTTCGTCCTGCCGCAGGTCTCCCTGGCCACGAAGCTCGGCGTCGTCACCGGGCTGCTCGGCATGGCGGTGTGCTGTCTGCTGGCCGTGGTCCTGCCGCGTACGCCGCGGTGGGTGGCGCGCCGCCGGATTCCGGCGCCGCGGGCCGCGGCCGACGACGAGCGGATCTTCGTACCGCACGGGCGGTAGCGGGCACCGGCCGCGCTACGTCGGCGTGGCCGGTGTCGGGACCTTCGGCAGCTCCACCCAGGAGCCGTAGACGCACACATACGTCGTGCCGCCGTGGACCCCCTGGTCGCTGTCGACGCACGGCGCGGACGGGTCGATCGTCGGCCGGACCAGCGTGTAGTGGCCGCACACGCGATACGGGTGTCCGGGGGTCGGGCACGTGCGCGCGTTCCCGCTCACGCCGGGCGTCACCGCGGTCGCGCCCGCGCGCGCCGGCGGCGCCGTGAGGGCGAACGTCGAGCCGGCCGAGGGCGATCCGGTACCCCGAGTGGCCGCGGCGCCCGTCGTCTCCGCCCGGGTCGGGGGTGTCCGGGAGGGTCCGCTCGGCGACCAGCCGAAGGGCAGCTTCGGCTGGTCCCGCGAGGGGCCCGCGCCGCCGCCGCACCCGGCGAGCGCTCCGGCCAGGGCGAGTACGGCGACGGCCAGTCCCGCACCGGCCGCGCGGCGCGCGGGCCGGGGCCGCGTGGGCCGTGGGGAACGTATGCGCGTGAGCATGATCGGAAGTGTGCCGTACGCCCGCGGCGGCGCGTGGCCGGGGCGTGCGCATCGGGCCGCGGGGGCCGGGGCCGCGCGGTCGGGTTGTGGGGCCGGGTCGTGGGGCCGGGCAGTACTCCGGGTTGCGCGGCCGTGACCCGCGAGTACGGTGATGGCGGTCGCGGGTGCGGGCACGGGCGGCACGCGCTGGCGTACGCCGGATGGCACGCGGCGGGAGTGGGGTCCGTCACGGACGGCCGATCTGCGGTTGCCGCATCTCATATGTGAGATAGCCTCGGCGATATGACCGACGACTACCTCGTACGTATCGGCAGGCTCATCCGGGACGCCAGGCAGCACAGGGGCTGGACACAGTCCCAGCTCGCCGAGGCTCTCGGGACCAGCCAGAGCGCAGTCAACCGTATCGAGCGCGGCAACCAGAACATCAGTCTTGAGATGATCGCCCGCATCGGCGAGGCGCTGGACAGCGAGATCGTCTCCCTCGGCTACGCGGGCCCCATGCATCTGCGGGTGGTCGGCGGGCGTCGCCTGTCCGGCGCCATAGACGTCAAGACGAGCAAGAACGCCTGCGTGGCCCTGCTGTGCGCCACCCTGCTGAACGCCGGGCGCACCACGCTGCGCCGGGTGGCCAGGATCGAGGAGGTCTACCGGATCCTGGAGGTGCTGGGCAGCATCGGCGTCCGCGCCCGCTGGATCAACGACGGAAACGACCTGGAGATCGTGCCGCCCGCCAGCCTCGACCTGGACTCGATGGACACCGAGGCCGCGCGGCGCACCCGCAGTGTGATCATGTTCCTCGGGCCGCTGCTGCACCGCACCGACCGCTTCCGCATCCCGTACGCGGGCGGCTGCGACCTCGGCACCCGTACGGTCCAGCCGCACATGAACGCGCTGCGCCACTTCGGCCTGGACATCACCGCGACGGACGGCACGTACCACGCGGAGGTCGACCGGAGCGTCACCCCGACCCGGCCGATCGTGCTGACCGAGCGCGGCGACACGGTGACCGAGAACGCGCTGCTGGCCGCCGCCCGGCACGACGGCGTCACCGTCATCCGCAACGCCAGCTCCAACTACATGGTCCAGGACCTCTGCTTCTTCCTGGAGGAGCTGGGCGTCCGCGTCGACGGCATCGGTACGACGACGCTCACCGTGCACGGCGTCTCCTCGATCGACCGCGACGTGGACTACGCGCCGTCCGAGGATCCGGTCGAGGCGATGAGCCTGCTGGCCGCGGCCGTCGTCACCGAGTCGGAGCTGACGATCCGGCGGGTGCCGATCGAGTTCATGGAGATCGAGCTGGCCGTGCTGGAGGAGATGGGGCTCGACCACGAGCTGACTCCCGAGTACCGCGCCGACAACGGCCGCACCCGGCTGGTGGACCTCACCGTCCGCCCGTCCAAGCTGCGCTCCCCCATCGACAAGATCCACCCGATGCCGTTCCCCGGTCTCAACATCGACAACGTCCCCTTCTTCGCGGCCATCGCCGCCACCGCCCAGGGCTCGACCCTCATCCACGACTGGGTCTACGACAACCGCGCCATCTACCTCACTGAGCTGACCCGCCTCGGCGCGGCCGTCAAGCTCCTCGACCCGCACCGCGTCCTGGTCGAGGGCCCCACCCGCTGGCGCGCCGCCGAGATGATGTGCCCCCCGGCCCTGCGCCCCGCCGTCGTCGTCCTGCTCGCCATGATGGCCGCCGAAGGCACCTCCGTCCTCCGCAACGTCTACGTCATCAACCGCGGCTACGAAGACCTCGCCGAGCGCCTCAACTCCATCGGCGCCCAGATCGAGATCTTCCGCGACATCTGACACACGGATGCCGCCGCACCCCGTCTGACCTGCTGTTGAGCGGGTCGGTGCGGGGTGCGGCGGCTGGTCGTATGCTGGGCGCGTTCAGGGATGCGCTTGGCGTTTAGATATGTGATCGGGAGGATTTCCGTGGTGTCGATACCGCCCGCCGGTGACCGGATCCGGTCGGTCAGATTGTCGTCCGTCTATCTGCCGCTGGCGGTGCCGGTGAGCGACGCCAAGGTGCTGACGGGGGTGCAGAAGGCGATGACGGAGGTCGCGCTGCTCTTCGCGGAGATCGGGACGGAGGACGGGCACGAGGGGATCGGGTTCGGTTACTCCAAGCGGGCCGGCGGTCCGGGGCAGTTCGCGCACGCGCGGGAGGTGGCCGGGGAGTTGGTGGGCGAGGACCCCAACGACATCGGGCGGCTGTGGGGGAAGCTGGTGTGGGCGGGCGCCTCGGTGGGCCGAAGTGGCCTGGCCACGCAGGCGATCGCCGCGTTCGACATCGCGCTGTGGGATCTGAAGGCGAAGCGGGCGGGCCTGCCGCTGGCCAAACTGCTGGGCGCGCACCGGGATTCGGTGCGGTGCTACAACACCTCCGGCGGCTTTCTGCACACGCCCGTCGAGCAGGTGATGGAGAACGCGACGGCCTCGCTGGAGCGCGGGATCGGCGGCGTCAAGATCAAGGTGGGGCAGCCGGACAGCGCCGAGGACCTCAAGCGGCTCGCAGCGGTACGGGCCCATCTCGGCGACGGCGTACCGCTGATGGTGGACGCCAACCAGCAGTGGGACCGGCCGACGGCGGCGCGGCTGGGGCGGGCGCTGGAGTCGTTCGGGCTCGCCTGGATCGAGGAGCCGCTGGACGCGTACGACGCGGAGGGGCACGCCGCGCTGGCCGCCGCGCTGGACACGCCGATCGCCACCGGGGAGATGCTGGCCAGTGTCGCGGAGCACGTGGCGCTGATCGACGCGCGGGCCTGCGACATCATCCAGCCGGACGCGCCGCGCGTCGGCGGGATCACCCAGTTCCTCAAGCTGGCCGCGCTGGCCGACCACCACCGGCTGCAACTCGCCCCGCACTTCGCCATGGAGATCCATCTCCACCTGGCCGCCGCCTACCCGCACGAGCCGTGGGTCGAGCACTTCGAGTGGCTCGAACCGCTGTTCAACGAGCGGCTGGAGATCCGGGACGGCCGTATGCACCTGTCCGACCGCCCCGGCCTCGGCTTCACCCTCACCGACCGGGCCCGCGCGTGGACGCGCGACAGCTATCGGACCGGCGTGGACGCGTAGTGCCGCCAAGTCCGCAGCCCAGGAAGGGGGTTACGCGAGGAAGGCGGTTACGCGAGGAAGGGCGTTACGGCAGCACCGCGATGCCGTCCAGTTCCACCAGGGCCTGTTCGTCCCAGAGTCCGACCACCCCGATCACCGCCATCGCCGGATAGTCCCGGCCCGCCGATTCCCGCCAGATCCGGCCCAGTTCGGCGGCGCACGCGCGATACGCGGCGACGTCGGTGGTGTGCACGGTGAGCCGGGCGAGATCGGCCGGGGTGCCGCCCGCCGCGCGCAGGGCGGTCAGCAGATTGGCGAGGGCGCGCTCGAACTGGGCGGGCAGGCCGTCGCCGACGACCGCGCCGGAGGAGTCCAGCGCGGTCTGGCCCGCGAGCATCACCAGGCTGCGGCCGGTGGCGGTGACGGCGTGCGAGAAGCCGGTGGGCGGCGAGAGTTCGGCGGGGTTGATACGGCGCAGGCTCATCGGTACAACTCCCTGGCGATGATGGTCCGTTGGACCTCGGTGGCACCCTCGTAGATCCGCGGGGCGCGCACCTCGCGGTAGAGGTGTTCGAGCAGGTGGCCGCGGCGCAGGGCGCGGGCGCCGTGGATCTGGAGGGCGGCGTCGACCACGTACTGCGCGGTCTCGGTGGCGTAGAGCTTGGCCATCGCCGCGCGGGCGGTCAGGTCGGCGGCGCCGGTGTCGTACGCGGTGGCCGCCGCGTGGACCAGCAGCCGGGCGGCCTCGGTGCGGGTGGCCATCTCGGCGAGCGGGTGCGCGACGGCCTGGAGGTCCTTCAACGGGCCGCCGAACGCGGTGCGTTCACCCGCGTGCGCGACGGCCGCGTCGAGTGCGGCCTGGGCCATGCCGACCGCGAAGGCGCCGACGCTGGGCCGGAAGAGGTCGAGGGTGGCCATGGCGGTACGGAAGCCGTGGTCGGGCACGCCGAGGAGGTCGTCGGCGCCGACCGGGACGCCGTCGAAGACCAGCCGTCCGATGGGGTGCGGCGAGAGCATGTCGAGGTGTTCGCCGGTCAGGCCGGGGCGGTCGGCGGGGACGGCGAAGGCGGTGACACCGCGCGCGCCGCTGCCGCCGGGGCCCGGCCCGGGGGCCGTCCGGGCGAAGACGGTGAGGATGTCGGCCTCGGGCGCGTTGGAGATCCAGCACTTCTCGCCGGTCAGCCGCCAGCGGCCCGCGCCGTCCGGCTCGGCGGCCAGGGACAGCGCCGCCGCGTCGGAGCCCGCGCCCGGTTCGGTGAGCGCGAAGGCGGCGACGGCCCGGCCCGAGGTCACCTCGGGCAGCCAGCGCGCGGCGACGGCGGGCGCGGTGAGCAGCGGGTGGGCGCCCAGGCCCTGGAGGGCGAGGGCGGTCTCGGCCTCGGTGCACTCGCGCGCCAGCGATTCCCGCAGTACACAGAGATCGAGGGCGGAGACCGGGGCGCCGTCTCCCGGCAGGACGCGGGCCAGGAGTCCGAGCGCGCCGAGTTCGGCCAGCAGCGGCCGGTTGACGCGGCCCGGCTCACCGGCCTCGGCCAGCGGTTTCAGGCGTTCCGCCGCGAGCGCCCTGATCCGGTCCGCCCAGGCCGCCCGTGCCGGGTCGAGGGTGAACGCCACACGGGCGCCGCCGCCCCCACCGGTGCCACCGCCACCGGTGCCACCGCCTCCACCGGCGCGGCCCACGGCTCCTTCCCCGGCCGCCGGACCGTCGGAATCCGCACCGCGGGAAACCCCGTCCTCCATCGCCCCGCCTCCCAGCTTTATCGCGTCCTGTTGACTGCCGTCATCAACACGTTACGCTGAAATCGTCCGCTGGATGCTTACTCGTCGAGGGGCACTGTCGCCATGGACCTGCTGCCGTCAGCCCATGTGGACACCTTCGCGCGCGATCACCTTCCGCCGTCCGACCAGTGGCCGCGCCTCGACGGCCTGGACGGCGATGACGGCGACGACGGCGACGACCGCGACGCCCTCGGTGAAGGCCCCGGAGCCGACGGCGGTCTCCGCTACCCCGATCGGCTCAACTGCGCCGCCGAACTCCTCGCCACCGGACGCCCCGACGCCCCCTGCCTCCGGCTGCCCGACGGCTCGGAGTGGACGTACGCCGAGCTGCGCGCGACGACCGCCAGGGTCGCGCACGTCCTCACCGACGAGCTGGGCGTCGTCCCCGGCAACCGCGTGCTGCTGCGCGGCCCGACCACCACCTGGCTGGTCGCCTGCTGGCTCGCCGTGCTGGAGGCGGGCGCGGTGGCCGTCACCGTCCTGGCCGCGCAGCGCGCGCACGAACTGGCGGAGGTGGGCCGGATCGCCCGCGTCTCGCACGCGCTGTGCGACGCCGCGTATCTGGAGGAGCTGACGGCGGCGCGCGTACCGGGGCTGCGGATCACCCCGTACGGCGGTACCGGCGACGACGATCTGCTGCGGCTGGCCGAGGGGCGCGCCGAGACGTACGAGGCGGTGCCGACCTCGGCGGACGACGTGGCGCTGATCGCCTTCACCTCGGGCACGACCGGGCACCCCAAGGGCTGCATGCACTTCCACCGCGATGTGCTGGCCATAGCGGACACCTTCTCCGCGCGGGTGCTGCGCCCGGTGCCCGAGGACGTCTTCACCGGCAGCCCGCCGCTGGGCTTCACCTTCGGACTCGGCGGCCTGGTGGTCTTCCCGCTGCGCGCGGGCGCGTCCTCGCTGCTGCTGGAGCGGGCCGGACCGGAGGAGCTGCTGGCAGCGGTCGAGAAGCACCGGGTCAGCGTGCTGTTCACCGCGCCGACCGCGTACCGCGCCATGCTCGGCGACCTGCCGTCGTACGACGTCTCGTCGCTGCGCCGCTGCGTGTCCGCGGGGGAGAATCTGCCCGCCGCGACCTGGATGGGCTGGCACGAGCGGACCGGACTGCGGCTGATCAACGGGATCGGGGCGACGGAGCTGCTGCACATCTTCATCTCCGCCGCCGACGACGCGGCCCGGCCCGGCGCGACCGGGCTGCCGGTGCCCGGCTACACCGCGCGGATCGTGGACGAGCGCCTGCGGCCGGTGCCGGACGGCGAGCCGGGGCTGCTGGCCGTGCGCGGACCGACCGGCTGCCGGTATCTGGCCGACGAACGCCAGACGGAGTACGTGCGCGACGGCTGGAATCTGACCGGCGACACCTACGTCCGGGACGCCGACGGCTACTTCCGCTACGTGGCGCGCGCCGATGACATGATCATCTCGGCCGGGTACAACATCGCGGGGCCCGAGGTCGAGGAGGCGCTGCTGCGGCACCCGGACGTGCGGGAGGCGGCGGTGATCGGGGTGCCGGACGAGGAGCGCGGGCAGATCGTCCGGGCGTTCGTCGTCCTGCACGAGGGCGTGGACGGCGGGGACCGGGCGGCGGGCGCGCTGCGGGACTTCGCCAAGAGTGTGATCGTGCCGTACAAGGCGCCGCGCGAGATCCGTTTCGTGCCCGCGCTCCCCCGTACGCCCACCGGCAAGCTCCAGCGCTTCCGGCTGCGCGACCTGGACTGAGACGCCCTAGGGTGATCATGTGACCGAGCAGCACACACCGAGTTCCCTGATCCTCACCTTCTACGGCGCCTACGGGCGCGCGGAGTTGGCGGGCCGGGTGCCGGTGGCCGCGCTCATCCGGCTGATGGGGGCGGTGGGCGTGGACCCGCCGTCGGTCCGGTCCGCGGTCTCCCGGCTCAAGCGGCGCGGCCTCCTCGTGCCCGACCGGGTCGGCGGGGCCGCCGCGTACGCGCTGTCCGACGACGCGCGGCTGCTGCTCGCGGACGGCGACGGGCGGATCTACGGGGTCGGCGCCGCGCCCGATCCCGACCCGGAGGACTGGCTGCTCGCCGTCTTCTCGGTGCCGGAGTCCGAGCGGCACAAGCGGCATCTGCTGCGGTCCCGGCTGGCCGGTCTCGGCTTCGGTACGGCCGCGCCCGGTGTGTGGGTGGCGCCCGGCGCGCTGCACGAGGAGACCCGGCACGTGCTGCGGCGGCTCGAACTGGCCCCGTACGTCGACCTGTTCCGCGGCGCGCACCTCGGTTTCACCGCGACCGAGGAGGCGGTACGGCGCTGGTGGGATCTGGACGCGCTGGCCGCGCTGCACCACACCTTCCTGGCGGCGCACGAGCCGGTGCTGGGGAGGTGGTCGGCCGAGGCCGAGGCCGAGTCCGAGGTCGGGGTCGGGGCCGGGGCTGAGTCCGGGGCCGGGGCTGAGTCCGAGGTCGGGGCCGAGTCCGAGGTCGGGGCCGAGTCCGGGGCCGGGGAGCCCTCGCCCGAGCGGGCCTTCGGGGACTATCTGCGCGCGCTCGACACCTGGCGCCGCCTGCCGTACGCCGACCCCGGCCTGCCCCCGGCGCTGCTGCCCGCGGACTGGCCGGGCATCCGCTCGGCGGCGGTGTTCACGGCCCTGCATGTGCTGCTGCGCGACCAGGGGGCGCGGTTCGTGGCGGACCAGTAGCCCGGCCCCTTCCGCTCAGGAGTCCAGCGCCAGGCGGGGTTTCGGCGCGTCCGTACGGCCGGTGGGCGGCGGGCGGCGGCCCGCGAGGTACGGGGTGGGCCAGGGCGCGCCGGGGCCCTCGTAGGACTGGTCGGCGGCGGCGTGCAGTGTCCAGTGCGGGTCGTACAGGTGCGGGCGGGCCAGCGCGCAGAGGTCGGCGCGGCCCGCGAGCAGC
This sequence comes from Streptomyces sp. NPDC025721, assembly GCF_055558595.1. NCBI lineage: Bacteria > Bacillati > Actinomycetota > Actinomycetes > Kitasatosporales > Streptomycetaceae > Streptomyces > Streptomyces sp. NPDC025721. The sequence continues at coordinate 91,059 of NZ_JBVHMF010000028.1, forward strand.
AGGGAATTGACGTCGTCCCAGGAGGAGATGGCGCCGACCGCGATCACCGGCAGGCCCGTCTCGTTACGGATCCGGTCGGCGTACGGCGTCTGGTAGGAACGGCCGAAGGCGGGCCGCTCGTCGGCGACGACCTGGCCGGTGGAGACGTCCACGGCGTCGGCGCCGTGCTCGGCCAGCGCGCGGGCGACGGCGACGGCGTCGTCTCCCGTGGCACCGCCGGGTGCCCAGTCGGTGGCGGAGATCCGTACCGTCAGCGGCCGGTCGGACGGCCACGACTCCCGTACCGCGTCCAGGACTTCGAGCGGGAAGCGGAGCCGCCCCGCGAGGTCGCCGCCGTAGCGGTCGGTGCGGTGATTGGTCAGCGGGGACAGGAAGGAGGAGAGCAAGTAGCCGTGGGCGCAGTGCAGTTCGAGCAGGTCGAAACCGGCGCGGGCGCCGCGCTCGGCCGCCGCCGCGAACTGGTCGCGGATCTGCGCGAGTTCGTCCGCGCGCAGGGCGTGCGGCACCTGGTTGACGCCTTCGCGGTACGGCAGCGGCGAGGGGGCGACCAGCGGCCAGTTGCCGTCGGGGAGCGGCTGGTCGATGCCGTCCCACATGAGGCGGGTGGAGCCTTTGCGGCCGCTGTGGCCGAGTTGGAGGCCGATGGCGGTGCCGGTTCCGCCGGCGCCGGTCCCACCAGCGCCGGTTCCGTCCGGGCCGCTCGCACCCGCGCCGGTCCCGCCCGCGCCGCCCTGCTGGTGGACGAAGTCGGTGATCCGCCGCCAGGCGGCTTCCTGTTGGCCGTTCCACAGGCCGGTGCAGCCGGGGGTGATCCGGCCGCGCGGGCTGACGCAGACCATCTCGGTCATCACCAGACCGGCCCCGCCGAGGGCCCGCGCGCCCAGGTGGACGAGGTGGAAGTCGCCGGGCACGCCGTCCCGCGCCACGTACATGTCCATCGGTGACACGACGACGCGGTTGCGCAGCGTCAGGCCGCGCAGCCGGAAGGGGGTGAACATCGGCGGTGTGCCGGGCGGCGCCCCGAAGCCGCGCTCGACGCGGTCGGTGAACTCCCGGTCGCGCAGCCGCAGATTGCCGTGCGTGACGCGGCGGCTGCGGGTCAGCAGATTGAACGCGAACTGTGTCGGCGGCTGGTCCACGTAGCTGCCGAGCCGTTCGAACCACTCCAGGCTGGCCAGCGCCGCCCGCTGCGTGCTCTCCACCACCGGCCGCCGCTCGCTCTCGTAGGCGGCCAACGCCGTTTCGGTGTCGGGCTGTTCGCGCAGGGAAGCGGCGAGCGCCAGCGCGTCCTCCATGGCGAGCTTGGTGCCGGAGCCGATGGAGAAGTGCGCGGTGTGGGCGGCGTCGCCGAGCAGGACCGTACGGCCGTGCCGCCAGCGCTCGTTGACCACGGTGGTGAAGGGCTGCCAGCGGGAGCGGTTGGCGTGCAGGGCGCGGCCGTCCAGGAGGCGGGCGAAGAGCTTTTCGCAGGCGGCGATGGTGGCGGCGGTGGCGGCTTCCATATCGGACCCGTTCGCTGCGCCCGCCGCGCCGACGACGCCGACAGCACCCTCAGCGGCTTCGGCGGCTTCGGCGCCTTCGGCGGCTTCGGCGGCCTCGCGGTCGAAGCCCGCGCGCCGCCAGACGTCCTCGGTCATCTCGACGACGAAGGTGCTGGCGCCCGGCCGGTACGGGTAGGCGTGGGCCTGCATCACACCGTGCGGGGTCTCCAGGATCTCGAAGCGGAAGGCGTCGAGCGGGAGGTCGGCGGAGAGCCAGATGTAACGGCAGCCGTGGGTGGTCAGGCGGGGGCGGAAGACGTGGGCGTGCGCGGCGCGGGTGGCGCTGTGGGCGCCGTCTGCGGCCACCACGAGGTCGTGGTCGAGGGCGAGCCGGTCGGCGGAGGGGGCCGGGGTGCGGACGCGGACGTCCACGCCGAGGTCGCGGCAGCGCTCGTACAGCAGCGCGAGCAGCCGGCGCCGGTCGAGGGCCGCGAAACCGTGGCCGCCGGAGCGGGTGAGGCGGTCGCGGTGCCGGATGTCGATCGCTTCCCAGCGGACGAACTCCTCGCGCATGGCGGCGTAGACGGCCGGGTCGGCGTTCTCGATGCCGCCCACGGTCTCGTCGGAGAAGACGACGCCGAAGCCGAAGGTGTCCTCGGGCGCGCCGCGTTCCCACACCGTGACCGTGCGGTCCGGGTCGAGGCGCTTGAGGAGCGCGGCGGCGTAGAGGCCGCCGGGGCCGCCGCCGATGACGGCGACGCGCTCGGGACGGCGGGCGCCCGCGGTCCGGTGAACGCCCGGCATCGCTAGTGGCCTTCCCACGTCGGCTCGCGCTTCGCGGTGAAGGCGGCGTGGAATTCGGCGTAGTCGCCGCTGGTCATGAGCAACGCCTGGGCCGCGGCGTCCATTTCGACGGCGGCGCCCAGCGGCATGTCCAACTCGGCGGTGAGCAGCGCCTTGGTCTGCTGGTGGGCCAGCGCCGGGCCCGCCGCCAGCCTGCGGGCGAGCGCGGCGGCGGCCTCGTCGGCGCCGCCCTCCGGTGCCGGCTGGCTGACGAGGCCGATCCGCTCCGCCTCCGCCGCGTCGACGCTGTCGCCGAGCATCAGCAGCCGGGTGGCGTGGCCGAGCCCGACGAGCCGGGGCAGCAGATACGCGGCGCCCATGTCGGCGCCCGACAGGCCGACGCGGGTGAACAGGAAGGCGAAGCGCGCGGAGGGCTCCACGATCCGGAAGTCGGCGGCGAGGGCGAGCACCGCGCCCGCGCCCGCGGCGCCGCCGTGCACGGCGGCGATCACCGGGAAGGGCGCCTCGCGGATCGCCCGGACGACCTGTCCGGTCATCCGGTTGAACTCCAGCAGCTCGCCGGTGCCCATGGCCAGGGTGGCGCCGATGATCTCGTCCACGTCGCCGCCCGAGCAGAAACCGCGGCCCGCGCCGCCGAGGACCAGGGCGCGGGTCCCGCCCTCCCTGGCCAGCTCGGCCAGCAGGTCGCGCAGGTCGGCGTAGGCACCGAAGGTCAGTGCGTTGAGCCGCTCGGGCCGGTCGAAGGTGACGGTGACGACGCCCTCGGCCCGGTCGACGCGCAGATGGCGCCAGTGGCCGGTGGGGCTCGCGGAGCTGGGATACGGACTCATGCGCGGCCTCCTCGCCCCGACGTTATCACCTGTTTGTGACTGTCGTCAGGAGAGCGAGACAAGGAGGGGGCGGGGCGCGAACACGGGCGGAACGAGAGCGGCGCGCGCGCCGGGTACGGGCAGGAGGTCCGTCCGCTCGCGGGCCTTTGGTCCCTACGACCTCCTTCCGGACGCCTCTGCTGACCGTATTGTCCGATTCCTAAGGTGGAGGACATCGGGGTGAGCGAGCCCCCGCCCCGTCCGGATCGGAGTAGCGATGACCAGCCCCACCCGCACCGCAGGCGAGTTCCCCGACCGGCCGACGGTCTGGCGGATCGACCTGCCGCACTCCCCCGCCGCCGTCCCGCTGGCGCGCGCCATGGTCCGTACCGTCCTGGTCGAACTCGGTCAGGACACCGGCCCCGACACCGACACCGCGGAGCTCCTCACCGCCGAGGTCGTCGCCAACGCCGTGGAGCACACCCCGCCGGGCGCGATCGAGCTGTTCGTGGAGCTGCTTCCGCACGGCTTCCAGGTCGAGGTCCACGACCAGGGCCTGGACTTCCCCGTCGGCCTCAATCTCCTGATCCCCGCCCAGCCCGACCCCCCGTGCCACGACGAGCTGGCCGAGCACGGCCGCGGCCTGATCCTGATCCGCGCGCTGAGCGCCGACTCCGGCTGCCGGCTGACCGGCACCGGGAAGGCCGTCTGGTTCACCCTGCACTGACCGCCGGGGCGGCCGGGCCTGGCCTCAGGACCGGGGGGTACCGGGCTCAGGCCAGCGTCGCCACCAGAACCGCCTTGATGGTGTGCATACGGTTCTCCGCCTGGTCGAAGACGACCGACCGGTCCGATTCGAAGACCTCGTCGGTGACCTCCAGCGAGGTCAGCCCGGTGCGCTGGTGGATCTCGCGGCCGATCGCGGTGCCCAGGTCGTGGTACGCGGGCAGGCAGTGCATGAAGCGCACGTCCGGGTTGCCGGTGGCGGCGAGGACGTCGGCGGTGACGGCGTACGGCGCGAGCAGCGCGATCCGCTCGTCCCAGACCTCCTTCGGCTCGCCCATCGACACCCACACGTCGGTGTGGACGAAGTCGGCGCCGCGCACGGCCTCGGTGACGTCCTCGGTGAGGGTGAGGCGGGCGCCGGAGACCTCGGCGAGGCGGCGGGCCTCGGCGACCACGGACTCCCGCGGCCACAGGGTGGCGGGCGCGGCGACACGTACGTCCATGCCCAGCAGCGCGCCCGTGATCAGCAGCGAATTGCCCATGTTGGAGCGGGCGTCGCCGAGGTAGGCGTATGCGATGCCGGTGAGCGGCTTCGCGCTGTGCTCGGTCATGGTGAGGACGTCGGCGAGCATCTGGGTGGGGTGCCAGTCGTCGGTGAGGCCGTTCCACACGGGGACGCCCGCGTGGGCGGCCAGCTCCTCGACGACGTCCTGGCCGCTGCCCCGGTACTCGATGCCGTCGAACATCCGGCCCAGCACGCGGGCGGTGTCCTTGACCGACTCCTTGTGTCCGATCTGCGAGCCGGACGGGTCGAGGTAGGTGGTGGACGCGCCCTGGTCGGCGGCGGCGACCTCGAAGGAGCACCGGGTACGGGTGGAGGTCTTCTCGAAGACCAGCGCGATGTTACGGCCGCGCAGCCGCTGCTCCTCCGTGCCCGCCTTCTTCGCCGCCTTCAGCTCCGCGGCCAGCTCCACCAGGTGGCGGAACTCCTCGGGCGTGAAGTCCAGCTCCTTGAGGAAGTGGCGGCCCTTGAGGTCGACGGCCATGCGGGGACTCCTAGGTCGGGGTGCGGGACGAACAAGACTGGAAGTCTATACGTAGATCGGCATTCTTATACAGACCCCTCCCGCGCCGCACACGCACCCCGCCGCGATCAGGCGTTCAGACCCCGCCCCGCCCCCGACCAGGCGTTCGGGCCGCCCCTCAGCTCCGGTCGGGCGTTCAGACCGCGTCCCGCTCGATCGGGCAGCTCATGCAGCGCGGGCCGCCCCTGCCCCGGCCCAGCTCGCTGCCCGGGATCTCGATCACCTCGACGCCGCGCTTGCGCAGAAACGTGTTGGTGGTCGCGTTGCGCTCGTAGGCGACGACCACGCCCGGCTCCACGGCCAGGACGTTGCAGCCGTCGTCCCACTGCTCGCGCTCGGCGGCGTGCACGTCCTGCGTCGCGGTGAGCACGTCGATGGAGTCCAGGCCGAGGGCCGCCGCGATGGCCCGGTGCATGTGCTCGGGCGAGTGGTCGGTGACCTTGAGGTCGCCCGCGCCCGAGCCCGGCTCGATGGTGTACGAGGGCAGCATCCCCAGCCCCGCGTACTGCGTGAACGTGTCGCCGTCGACCATCGTCATCACCGTGTCGAGGTGCATGAAGGCCCGCCGCTTGGGCATGTCCAGGGCCACGATGGTCTGTGCGGAGCCGGCCTCGAACAGCCCCTGCGCCAGCATCTCCACGGCCTGCGGGGTGGTGCGCTCGCTCATCCCGATCAGCACGGCGCCGCTGCCGATGACCAGGACGTCGCCGCCCTCGATGGTGGACGGGTAGTCGGCCTGCCCCTCGGACCAGACGTGGAAGCCGCCGCCGGAGAACAGCGGATGGTGCCGGTAGATCGCCTCGAAGTGCACCGTCTCGCGCTGCCGGGCGGGCCACCGCATGGCGTTGATGCTGACGCCGTCGTAGACCCAGGCCGAGGTGTCGCGGGTGAAGATGTGGTTGGGCAGCGGGGCGAGCAGGAAGTCGTCCAGGTCCATGGCGTGGAAGCGGACGGAGACGGGTTCGGCGAAGCGCTCCAGGAATTCGCGCTTGGTCATGCCGCCGATCAGCGCCTCGGTCAGCTCCACGACGCCCAACCGGTCGAACGCCTCCCGCAGATGGGGCGTGGCCAGCGGTCCGTACTCCTTGGCGTCGAAGACCCGGTCGAGGACCAGCTTCTTGGCCTCGGGCACCAGCATCGACTCGCGCAGCAGGTCGCCGAAGAGGTGGACCTCGACGCCCCGGTCGCGCAGCACGTCCGCGAAGCCGTCGTGCTCGGCGCGGGCCCTGCGCACCCACAGGACGTCGTCGAAGAGCAGCGCGTCCTTGTTGCTGGGGGTCAGGCGCTTCAGTTCGAGGTCGGGGCGGTGCAGTATGACGCGGCGCAGCCGCCCGGTCTCGGAGTCGACGTGGAATCCCATGCCTCCATCCTGACCACCGCGCCCGCGATTCACGCGCCCCGGCGGCAGGACGCGCCGCGCGCGCCCCGTCAGCCCGCGCCCGCGCACCCCGGCGGGTACGCCGAACTCCCCATCTCGTCCTCTTGACGATAAGAGGATCGCTCGATATCGTCACACTGACGAGAAGGAGGGGCCCACCATGGCCGACATCACCAGGCGCTTCGGCTGGCGCCATCTGCGTTCGGCGCCCACCGCGCACATCTGCCACCACTCGCGCGGCGCGCTCGTGCACGACGGGCCCGGCCTCAGCTTCTGGTACCGGTCACTGACCGCGGCCCTCTCCGAAGTGCCGGTCGACGACCGCGAGTTGGCAATGTCCTTCCATGCCAGGACCTCCGACTTCCAGGACGTCAGCGTGCAGTCGACCGTGACGTACCGGATCAGCGCCCCGGCCACCGCAGCCGAGCGCCTGGACTTCTCCATCGACCCCGACACCGGGATCTGGCGCGGCGCCCCGCTGGAACAGCTCGCCACCCTGCTCACCGAGACCGCCCAGCAGCACGCGCTCGACGTCCTGGCCCGTACCGCGCTGGCGTCCGCGCTGGTCGACGGCGTGGCGGCGGTACGGCAGCGGATCGCCGACGGGCTCGCCGCCGAGCCGCGACTGGCCACCACCGGCATCGAGGTCGTCGCCGTACGCGTGGTGGCGATCCGGCCGGAGCCCGAGGTGGAGCGCGCGCTGCGGACGCCCGCCCGCGAGCAGATCCAGCAGGAGGCGGACCGGGCCACGTACGAGCGGCGGGCCGTCGCCGTCGAGCGCGAACGGGCCATCGCGGAGAACGAGTTGGCCAGCCGGATCGAACTGGCCCGGCGCGAGGAGCAGTTGGTCGAGCAGCACGGTACGAACGCGCGCCGCGAGGCGGAGGAGAACGCGGCGGCCGACGCCGTGCGCGCCGAGGCCGAGGCCGCCCGGCTCGTCCGCCTCGCCCGCGCGAAGGCCGAGGCGGCGCGCGAGGCGGGTACGGCGCGCGCCGAGGCACAGGCCGGGTGGCTGCGGGTGCACGGCGACGTGGATCCGGCGACGCTGCACGCGCTGGCGCTCAACCGGGTCGCGGAGAATCTGCCGCGGATCGACAGCCTCACGCTCACCCCCGACATGCTCACCGGCCTGGTGGAACGGCTCGGGCGCCCCGGCGGCGCGGTCCCGGCCTCCGGTGGTGAGCGGCGGTGAGCCTCGCCCCGCGCGCGGTGCTGGTGCACCGGGTCAGCGAGTACGAGGAGTTGCTGGCCCGGCACGGCACCCACGGCCAGGCGGCGTTCTTCCTCTCCTCGCGCGGCCGGAGCATCCAGGAGGTGCGCGAACGCCATCAGCGCGGGCGGGCCGCGCTCGCCGAGGTGGCCGCGGCGGTGCCGTTGCGGTGGCGGCAGGCGCGGGTGGAGCGGGCCGATCTGGACCGCTTCCTCTTCGCGCCGGAGGACGTGGTCGTGGTGATCGGCCAGGACGGGCTGGTGGCCAACGCCGCCAAGTACCTGTCGGGGCAGCCGGTGGTGGGGATCGACACCGACCCCGGCCGTAATCCGGGCGTGCTCGTCCGGCACCGGGCGGGCGACGCGGGCAAGCTGCTCGACTCCGCCGCGCGCGGCGGCCGGGCCGACGAACTGACCATGGTGGAGGCCGTCGCCGACGACACACAGCGGCTGCTGGCGCTCAACGAGATCTACCTCGGACCGCCGGGACACCAGACCGCCCGCTACCGGCTCGGTCCCGACGACGACGCCGCGCCCGCGGAGGCCCAGGCGTCATCGGGCGTTCTGGTGGGTACAGGCACGGGTGCCACGGGTTGGCTGCGGTCGCTGTGGCAGGAACGCGGCAGCGGCCTTCCGCTGCCGGGTCCCGCGGAGCCGCGGCTGCTGTGGTTCGTCCGCGAGGCCTGGCCCTCCCCCGCGACCGGCACTTCGCAGGTCGCGGGCGTGCTGGCCGCGGCCGACCGGCTCCGGCTGACCGTCGAGTCCGACCGTCTGGTCGCCTTCGGCGACGGCATGGAGTCCGACGCGCTGGAGCTGACCTGGGGTCAGACCGTACGCCTCGGCCGGTCGGCGACGGCGCTGCGGCTGCTGGGGTAGGACCGGTTCGGCACACGGGGATCGAGCCCGGTCGGACCGCCCACCGGAGGGGTGTGGGCGGCCCGACCGTTCGACGGGCACAGCTCACGGCGTCACAGCCGGGGGTCGACCGGCTCCGACTCCAACGCCAGTACGGCGAAGACCGCCTCATGGACGCGCCAGAGCGGTTCGCCGGCCGCCAGCCGGTCCAGCGCCTCCAGGCCGAGCGCGTACTCGCGCAGGGCGAGCGAGCGTTTGTGGCCGAGGAAACGGGACCGCAGCCGCTCCAGGTGCTCCGGACGGGTGTACTCGGGACCGTAGATGATCCGCAGATACTCCCGGCCGCGGCACTTGATGCCCGGCTGCACCAGCCGCCCCTTCTCGGTGCGGACCAGCGCGGCGAGCGGCTTGACGACCATGCCTTCGCCGCCCGCGCCGGTCAGTTCGAGCCACCAGCGCACTCCGGCCGCGACCGACTCCTCGTCCGTGGTGTCGACCAGCAACCGCCCGGTGGTCCTGAGCAGCCCGGTGGGGTCGGCCTCGACCAGCCGGTCGATGAGCGCCAACTGCTCGTCGTGCGGGAGCGCGGCGAGGCTGCGGCCCTGGACGGCGAGGAGCTGGAACGGCGCCAGCCGTACGCCGTCGAGCCCGTCGGTGGTCCAGCAGTACCGGCGGTAGGCGTCGGTGAACGCCGCCGCGTCCGACGCCCGTTCGCGCTGTCTGCCCAGCAGGTCCGCGACATCGGTGCCGCGAGCCGCCGCGGCTTCGAGCGCGCTCAGGGCGGCGGGGAAGACCGCGCCGCCCGCGGCGCCGACGGCCGCGTACTGCTTGCGCAGCAGGCCGGACGCCTTCAGCGACCAGGGCAGCAGCTCGGCGTCGAGCAGCAGCCAGTCCGTGGACAGCTCGTCCCACAGTCCGGCCGCCGTGACGGCCGCGCGCAGCCGGGCCAGCACCTCCTCGGTGACGGCCCCGTCGTCGAAGAACGGCCGCCCGGTACGGGTGTGCACCGCGCCGGTCGTGCCCTCGGGCGCGTCGAAGCGCTTCCGCGCGGCGGTCTCGTCACGGCAGACCAGGACGACCGCGCGGGAGCCCATGTGCTTCTCCTCGCAGACGACCTGGGCGACACCGCTCTCGCGGTAGTCGGCGAAGGCGTCCGCCGGGTGCTCCAGCCAGCCCTCCTGCCGTGAGGTCGCGCAGGGCGACATCGTCGGCGGCAGGTAGGCGAGCAGGCGCGGGTCGACGGCGAAGCGGCTCATCACCTCGAGGGCCGCCGCCGCGTTCTCCTCGCGGACGGCGAGCCGTCCCATCTGCCCGGTCTCCACGATCCGCCGCCCGGTGACGTCGGCGAGGTCGAGCGGGCGCCCGTCATGGCCACCGGGCGCCTCGACCACGAGCGGCTTGGCCGGCTCGTACCAGACCCGCTCGGCCGGTACGTCCACGATCTCGCGCTCGGGCCAGCGCAGGGCGGTCATCTTGCCGCCGAAGACCGCCCCGGTGTCGAGGCAGATGGTGTTGTTGATCCAGGACGTGTTCGGAACCGGGGTGTGGCCGTAGACCACGGCGGCGCGCCCGCGGTAGTCCTCGGCCCACGGGTAGCGCACGGGCAGGCCGAACTCGTCGGTCTCGCCGGTCGTGTCGCCGTACAGCGCGTGCGAGCGGACCCGGCCCGAGGTGCGGCCGTGGTACTTCTCGGGCAGACCCGCGTGGCAGACCACCAGCTTGCCGCCGTCCAGCACGTAGTGGCTGATCAGACCGTCGATGAAGGCCGCGACCCGCTTGCGGAACTCCGGGTCGCGGGCGTCTTCGCGCTCCAACTGCTCGATGGTCTCGGCCAGTCCGTGGGTCTGCTGCACCTGGCGGCCCTTGAGGTAACGGCCGAGCTTGTTCTCGTGGTTGCCGGGCACGCACAGCGCGGTGCCCGCCTCGACCATGCCCATGACGCGGCGCAGCACACCGGGGCTGTCCGGGCCGCGGTCGACGAGGTCGCCGACGAAGACGGCGGTGCGCCCCTCGGGGTGCGTGCCGTCGGCGTAGCCCAACTCGGCCAGCAGCGTCTCCAGTTCGGAACTGCACCCGTGGATGTCGCCGATGATGTCGAACGGCCCGGTGAGGTGCGCCAGGTCGTTGTAACGGCGCTCGGTGACGATCTCGGCGGAGTCGATCTCCTCGGTGCCGCGCAGGACGTGCACCTTGCGGAAGCCCTCGCGCTCCAGGCCCCGCAGCGAGCGGCGCAGTTCGCGCTGGTGCCGCTGCACGACGTGGCGCGGCAGCGAGGCCCGGTCGGGGCGCTCGGCGTTGCGCGCGACGCAGACCTGCTCGGGTACGTCGAGGACGACGGCGATCGGCAGCACGTCGTACTCGCGGGCCAGCTTGATCAACTCCCTGCGGCTCTCGGCCTGCACGTTCGTGGCGTCCACGACGGTGCGGCGGCCCGCCGCGAGCCGCTTGCCCGCGATGTAGTGCAGGACGTCGAAGGCGTCGGCGCTGACGCTCTGGTCGTTCTCGTCGTCGCTGACCAGGCCGCGGCAGAAGTCGGAGGAGATGACCTCGGTGGGCTTGAAGTGCCGTGCGGCGAAGGTGGACTTGCCGGAGCCGGTGGCGCCGATCAGGACGACGAGGGACAGGTCGGTGACGGGCAGCGTGCGCGGTGCGGTCATGCCGCCGCCTCCTTGCCGGTGGTCGTGGTCGTGGTCGTGCCCGTGTTCGTGGTTGTGTGACGGGGGTCGGTCGTGGGCGCGGCGATCGTGAAGACCGCCATCTGGGTGGGCGGGCCGACCTCGGGGTCGTCGGGGCCGACGGGGGTGAAGGCGACGTCGTAGCCGTGCCGGGCGGCGACCGTCGTCGCCCAGCCGCGGAACTCCTCGCGGCTCCACTCGAAACGGTGGTCGGCGTGCCGGACATGGCCCGCGGGCAGCGACTCCCACCGCACGTTGTACTCGACGTTCGGCGTCGTCACGACCACGGTCCGCGGCCGGGCGGAGCCGAACACCGCGTACTCCAGGGCGGGCAGCCGCGGCAGGTCGAGGTGTTCGACGACCTCGCTGAGCACGGCCGCGTCGTAACCCTTGAGCCGCGCGTCGGTGTACGCCAACGAGCCCTGGAACAGCGTGACCCGCGCCGCCTGCCGTTCGCTCAACCGGTCCAGGCGGAGCCGCCGCGCCGCGCTGCCGAGCGCCCGCACCGATACGTCGACGCCGACGATCTCCGTGTACCGCACGTCCTTCAGCAGCGCGCCCACCAACTGGCCCTGCCCGCAGCCCAGGTCGAGCACGCGCGTGGCCCCTGCGTCGCGCAGCGCCCCGAGGATCGCCTCGCGCCGCTGGACGGCCAGCGGCGTCGGCCGCTCCTGCGCCTCCTCGCCGTCCGGGCCCACGGTGTCCTCGACCGCGTTGTCGATGGCCTCGACCTCGATGTCGTCGGCGTCCGCCAGCCGGGCCAGCTCAAGCCGCTCCATCGCCTGCCGGGTCAGCGCCCAGCGCCGCGCCAGATAGCGGCTGGTGATCAGCTTCTGCTCCGGGTGCTCCTCCAGCCACCCGTCGCCGAACCGCAGCAGCTTGTCCACCTCGTCCGCCGACACCCAGTAGTGCTTGGCGTCGTCGAGCACCGGCAGCAGTACATAGATCTGCCGCAGCGCGTCCGCCAGCCGCAGCTCCCCTTCGAGCACCAGCCGTACGTACCGCGAGTCGCCCCACTCGGGGAACCGCGTGTCCAGCGCCACCGGCTCGGCCTCCACCCGCCAGCCCAGCGGCTCGAACAGCCCGGCCACCAGCGCGGGGCCGCCGCGGGCGGGCAGCACCGGCACCTCGATCCGCAGCGGCAGCGGCGCCGCCGCCCGCTCCGGCATCGTGCGGCACTCGCCGCGCAGCGCGCTGGAGAAGACGGTACGCAGCGCCACCGCGAGCAGCGACGAGGCCGCGTAGGGCCGGTCGTTCACATACTGCGCGAGCGCGGAGTCGGGCGCGCCGCCCCGGCCTTTGCCCTTGCCCTTCCCCCGGCGCGCCAGCGCGGGCGGATCGATCTCCAACAGCAGCGCGGCGGTGGTCCGCTCGACCGACGCCTCGGGATAGAAGACGTGCGCGTTGCCGTAGGAGGTGGAGAAGGTCTGCGCCTTCTCCGGGTGCTTGTGCAGCAGAAACCCCAGGTCAGTAGCCGGGGCAGCCGCGGTGCCGGTGGTGGAGATCGTCAGGAACACCTCCCCGAGTATTCTCTTCCGGCCGCCCCCCGACCAGGGGATTTTCCCGGCCCTAGCCGCCGCCCAGCACCTTCGACAGGGCGCTGATCCGGGCCGGGCCCACTCGGCAGCAGCCGCCGATCAGGCGGGCGCCCGACCGTTCCCAGGCGGTCACGCGGGCCGGGGAGAAGGTGGCGGCGCCGTCCCAGCGGCGGAGGCCGGCGTCCCAGTGCTCGCCGCTGTTGGGGTAGACGACGACGGGCTTGCCGGTGACCGTCGCCGCCGCCTCCACCGCATGGTCCGCGTCGGCGGGCGCGCAGCAGTTGACGCCCACCGCGATCACCTCGTCGCGGCCCGCGGCCACCGCGAAGGCGTCCGCCAGGGGCTGCCCGGCCCGGGTGCGGTCGCCGTCGACGGTGTAGGAGAGCCAGACCGGCACGCCGGTCCCCTCGGCCGCCCGCAGCATGGCCTCGGCCTCGTCGGTGTCCGGCACCGTCTCCAGGGCCAGGACGTCGGGACCGGCCGCCGCCAGGGTCTCGATCCGCGGCCGGTGGAAGCGCTCCAGCTCCCGCACGCTCAGCCCGTACCGCCCGCGGTACTCGCTGCCGTCCGCGAGCATCGCCCCGTACGGCCCGACCGACGCCGCCACCCGCACGTCGGTCCGGCCCGCGCCCGCCCGCCGGGCCAGCTCCACGCTGCGGGTCAGCAGCGCGGACGCCTCGGCCCGCCCGATGCCGCGCCGGGCGAACCCCTCGTAGGTGGCCTGGTAGCTGGAGGTGATCAGCACCCGGGCGCCCGCCCGCACATAGGCGGTGTGCGCGGCCTCGATCTGCTCCGGGGCGTCGGCGAGCAGCCGGGCGGACCAGAGCGGGTCCGACAGGTCGCAGCCCTGGTCGGCGAGTTGGTTGGACAGCCCGCCGTCCAGGATCAGTGCCCTCCCGGCGGCGGCCGGGAAGAGCGGTGCGGGCGGGGTCGTGGGCATCGCGGCCTCAGCCCACCTGGGTCCTGACCTGGGACGAGATCAGCTCCAGGTGGTCGAGGTCGGACAGGTCGAGAATCTGGAGGTAGAAGCGGGTGGAGCCCTGCTCCGCGAACTGCCCGATCCGGTCGACGACCTCGGCGGGCGTGCCCGCCAGCCCGTTCGCCTTCAGTTCGTCCACCTCCCGGCCGATCGCGGCGGCCCGGCGGGCCACCTCGGCGTCGTCCTTGCCGACACAGGCCACCAGGGCGTTGGAGTACACCAGGTCGTCGGGGCCGCGCCCGGCCGCCTCCGCCGCCGCGCGCACCCGGCCGATCTGGAGCCCGCTGTCCTCGACCGAGGCGAACGGGATGTTGAACTCGGTCGCGTAGCGCGCCGCCAGTTCCGGTGTCCGCTTGGCGCCCATGCCGCCGATCAGCACCGGGACCTTCGCCTGCGCGGGCTTGGGCAGCGCGGGCGAGTCCTTGAGCTGGTAGAACGTCCCGTCGTAGTCGAAGGTCTTGCCGACCGGGGTCTCCCACAGGCCGGTGACGATGGCCAGTTGCTCCTCAAGGCGGGCGAACTTCTCCTTCGGGAAGGGGATGCCGTACGCCGTGTGCTCCTCCTCGAACCAGCCCGCGCCGAGGCCGAACTCGACCCGTCCGCCCGACATCCGGTCCACCTGGGCGACCTGGATCGCCAGCACACCGGGGAGCCGGAAGGTGCCGGCCGTCATCAGGGTGCCGAGCCTGATCCGGCTGGTCTCGCGGGCGAGTCCGGCCAGGGTGATCCACGCGTCCGTGGGTCCCGGCAGTCCGGTCCCGTCGCCCATCTTCAGGTAATGGTCGGAGCGGAAGAAGGCGTCGAATTCCAGGTCTTCGGTCGCCTTCGCGACGGTGAGCAGGGTGTCGTACTCGGCACCTTGCTGGGGCTCGGTGAAGATTCGCAGATCCATTCCTCCATCCTGCCCCCATCACGGCGATCTCCGTCAACGGTCCACCTCCCGGGTCAGCGCGCGCACGCGGTCCTTGGCCTCGTCCACCGCGTCCAGCGCCTCGATGCAGTTCCAGTACGCCGCCTCGTCCTCCGCCGTGCAGGTGATGGCGACCAGCGACAGGCCGATCTCGCCGAGCAGCGTGCGCAGGGCCCGCAGCGTGCCGTGCGGGTCGCGCACCCCGGTCAGCCGTGCGGCCCGCGGCGGGTCGCCGCCTGACGCGCCCACCACCGGCCCCGGCCCGGCGCGGACCACCGGCCGCTCGTGATCGGCGGTGAGCAGCCGTCCCACGGCCTCGGTCAGCTCGAACGCCTGCCATGCCTCCGCGATGACGTCGTCCGGCTGCGGCGATCGGCTCATCACGCGCTCCGCCTGGGCCACCAGTCGCGCTGCGTCCATGTCCCGCACCCCCTCTGTCCTGCGGCGATCCCTTCGCCGTTACTCAGAGTGACAGAGTTTCGCGAGTGCGGAAAGGCCCCTCTGGGAGATCTGTGGACAACTGCGCGCCTGTGGAAAACCTCGTCACCCGGACGAGGGATCGGCCCGCGGGAACCGCAGCTCGTTGCGGTCGATCTTCGCCGCCAGCGCGGCCAGCACGTCGATGCCGAGCACTTCGCAGAATTGCAGCAGATACGCCAGCACGTCCGCGACCTCGTCGCGGACCCGGTGCGCGGTCCCGTCGTCCGCCATCACCTCCGCCGCCTGTTCCGGGGTGAGCCACTGGAAGATCTCCAGCAGCTCCGCGGACTCGACGCTCAGCGCGGCGGCGAGGTTCTTGGGCGTGTGGAACGGCTGCCAGTTCCGGGCCGCGGCGAAGGAGGCGAGGCGGCGCTGGAGCGCCGCGAGATCGGGTGCGTCGGTTTCTTCGGTCACCCCGACTGGTCTACCGCATCCTCACGGCGGCGTGGCCTCGGGACCCCGAGCGCGGTGACCGAGACACCGCCGATCCCCTCCGCGAAGCTCGCGTCCTGGACGGTGCCCAGCAGCCGGATGTGCCCGCGTTCCGCGGCCGGGCCCGCCAGCCGCAGCAGTTCGCTCAGTTGACGACGGTCCAGTCCGTGGTCGAGGCCGTCGCCCAGCACGGTCAGCACCTGACTGGCGGGCAGCAGCTCCGTACTCGTGTCGACGTCCAGCACTCCGGGGCCGGTGAGCAGCACCAACGCCAGCGCGAGGAAGCGGAGTTCGCCGTCGCCGAGGCGGTCCACCGGGACCAGGCCGAGCGGGCCTCGGTCCACCGCGGCGATCACGGCGTCCACCGCACGTGCCGTTTCCGCCACCGGCCCGCCGCCCGCGCGGGCGCCCTCCGCCGTACCGGCACCGGTACGCGGACCGGCGCACGTACGCCCGCCTGCGCCCGTGCTCGCGGCGGCGCCCGCAGCCAGCGCCGTGATCCCCTCCACCGGCGGACTGCACACCGCGCGCACCGCGTTGACCAGCGCCGCGTGCCGGGTGCCGCATTCGCCTTCCGTCCTGGCCAGGACGGCGGACAGATTGTCGCAGGAGGCGCGCAGCCGTCCGTCGCCGACCGGGACGGGGCCGCGCATCAGCTCGGGGCGCGGTGCGATTGGGAAGACCCCGCGCAGCGCCACGACGACCTGTTCCGCGGCGGCCAGCACCAGGCGCTGCCCGTCGGTGCGTCCGGCGACGCGCAGCGGCAGCAGGGCCGTGGCGAGGCGGTCGTCGGGCAGCGGCGCGCGGGTGACCGCGACCAGGCCCGCGGTGTGCCAGGCGGCCTGCACCGTGGGGCGTTCCGGGTCGCGCAGCGCCGTCGTCAGCAGCGTCTCGCCCGCGCCGGTCAGCCGCTCGCCGACGATCCGCAGCGTGGGCTCCGCCTGGACGGCGACGTCGAGCCGCACGGGACCCACCGGGCCGGTGACCGTGCAGCCGATCCGGAAGCCGCGCCGTCCCTGCGGGTCGGGCTGCGCGTCCTGCGGTACGCACGCCGCCGCGCCACCGCGCACCACGGACTCGAAGACCTCGTCGAGCCCGTCCCCGCAGGCCAGCCGACCGAGCGCGGCCAGCGCCTCCAGCACGCTCGACTTGCCGGTGCCGCTGCCCCCGCAGAGCAGGGTGAGCGGCCCGAGTCCGAACGACGCGCCCCGGTGCGATTTGAAGGCCGACAGCCGCAGTTCGGTGACGACGGGCCTGTCATGGATGCTGGTCATATGCGCGAACGTAACCAGGCCCCGGCCTGCCGAACCGTTCCAGCGACCGTACCGTCCTCCGAACGAGGGACATCGCGCATGATTCGCGCGACGCCGCGCTTGCCCCGGCACCACCCGGAATCGACCGATTGTCAGTGCCGGCCGCTAGCGTGGCGATAGTGACGACCAAGGCCACCGGCGCCAAAACCAACACCAAGACCAACACCAGGACCAGCACCCGCACTAGTAAGAGCACGACCCCGGATACGGATACGGATACCCGCTACGTCGCGCTGCTGCGCGGAATCAACGTCGGCGGCAAGAACAAGCTGCCCATGCGGACCCTCAGGGACCTGCTGGCCTCCATCGGCGCCACCGACATCCGCACCCACCTCCAGAGCGGCAACGCCGTCTTCACCCACGCGCAGGCCGATCCGGGGCGGCTGGCGGCGGATTTGGAGCAGCGGATCAGCGACGAATTGGGGCTGACCGTCGCCTGCCTGATCCGTACCGGCGCGGACCTCCGGCGGGTCGTGGACGCCAACCCGTTCCCGATGGACGGGGTGAATCCGTCGCGGTTCATGGTGACGTTCCTGTCGGGGCCCGTCCCCCTCGACAAGCTGGCGGCGATCGACGCGGCGGCGTACGCGCCGGACGAATTCCGTCCCGGCCGGAGCGAGATCTACGGCCACTTCCCCGGCGGTGTGCACAATTCCAAGCTGGCCGCTCAGTTCTCCGACCGCCGCCTCGGCCTGACGGCGTCCACCCGCAACTGGAACACGGTCACCAAACTGGTGGCGATGAGCGAGGAATAGCCTGATGCCATGAACGCCGATCGTGTCGACTGGACGTCGGTCGCGGCCGACGGATTCCCCTTCCCCGAGGGCGTCCCCGCGCCGCGGCTCGCCGCCGAGCTGTCCGTCATGCTGACGTCCCCGGACCCCGGGACACGCGACGACCACGCCTATACCGGCGCTGCCCGCTGGATCAGGGAGGGGCGTCTCGACGCCGTCCTCGAAACGCTCGGGGACGACGCGGCCGGCCGTCTCACCCACCCGGAGGTTCAGGCCAGGGCCTTCGCACCGCTGATCATCTGCTCCGTGCTGACGCGGGGCGACGCCGTGCCCGGGCTCGTGCCGCGAGAGGCGGCGGAGCGCTGGTACGCGCGGTTCTCGGCCTGGTATCCGGCCGAGCGCGACACCCGCGGCTGGGACGACGCGCTGGGCTGGCTGCACGCCGTGGCGCACGGCGCCGACGCCGCCGCCGCGTTCGCGAAGGCCCTGCCGGAGCGCCGCACCGGCCTGCTGGAGCTGTGCGCCCGCAGGATGACGGTCGAGCAGACCGACTACCGCTACGCGCAGTTGGAGGACGCGCGGCTGGCCCGCGCGCTCACCCGTATCCTCCAGGCCCCCGGACTGACCGTCGAGGAGGCCACCGACTGGCTGACCGTCGTTCACAAGGCATTGGAGGGCGGCGGACCCGGCGCGGTCCCGGTCTGGGCGTTCAACACCTTCGCCACCCTCCAGTCGCTCCATCTGCACCTGATACGCGGCATCGCCGACGAGGACCTCCCGCCGCACGCGCGGGAGGTCGCCGCACGCGTCGCCGACCTCCTGCGCCTGCCGTACTACTGGCTGGCCTGAGGCTGCCGGCCGACCGTCGCCGAGCGGGCGGCCCGCGGGCGGGCCTCCGGCTGGTCGAGCCCGAGGCCGTTGAGGACGCCTTGCAGGTAGCCGATCGCGTGGGCCCGGCCGCGGCTGCAGTACGCCTCGGAGGAGATGTCGCCCCAGGTGTCGAGGTCGCCGATCATCGCCGGGACGTGGTCGTCGATGAGGAACCCGTCGAATCCGGAGTCCTCAAGACGGCGGATGACCCGCGCCGGGTTGAAGTTGCCCTCGCCGAGGAAGCACTCGCTGAAGCGGGGCACGGTGCCGCGGACGTCCCGGAAGTGGACGTAGAAGATGGACGGCCCCAGCAGGTCGATGACCTCGTTGACGCTCTCCTCGCCCGCCATCTCCGACACCGTGCCCAGGCAGAGGTTCAGGCCCCAGGACGGGCTGCCGCCCGCCTGGTCGCGGGCCCGTCCGATGGCGGCGGGCGAGGTGAAGATCCGGGCGATGCCGCCCAACGGCACGTCGACGGGCGGGTCGTCGGGGTGCAGGGCCAGCCGTACGCCAACCTCCTCGGCGACGGGCAGGACGGCGTCGAGGAAGTACTGGTGGTTGGCCCACATCCGGTCGGCGGTGGCCGGCTCGTCGACGGGGTGGTCGGGGGTGAGCCGGTATCCGGCGAGCGCGTTGCCGCGGGAGACGTCCGCCAGGTCGAAGGCGCTGACCTTGGCGCCGCCGCGGCCCGCCGCCGCCATGTCCGTGCGCCAGACGTACGTGGCGAGGAAGTTGTAGCCGAGCAGGTCGATGCCGACGGCGGCGAGGTTGCGGATGGTTCTGAGGTAGTTCTCGATCTGCTCGTCGCGGCCCGGCAGTCCGCGCTGGATCTTCCAGAAGTGCGCGAGCGGTACGTTCTCCAGGCCGTCGATCGCGAGGCCGTCGGCCTCGCAACGGTCCTTGAGGGCCCGCAGCTCGGACTCGCTCCAGAAGCCGTCCTCGCCGGGCAGCAGGTCGGGGGTGTGGAGCTGCACGCCGGTGAGGCCGAGTTGGCGCGCGAAGGTCGCCACCCGCGCGTCGTAGGTGTCGATGTGTCCGAGCGAAAGTCGTATGGTCATGCCCGGCCGACCCGCTGCCGCTGACGGCCCAGCCCGTCGATCTCCAACTCCATGGTGTCGCCCTCCGTGAGGTAGGGGAAGCGGCCCGACAGCGCGACGCCTTCGGGCGTGCCGGTGTTGATGACGTCGCCCGGTTCGAGGACGGTGAACTGGCTCAGCTCGTGGATCAGCGTGGCGACGTCGAAGATCATGTCCTTGGTGCCGGACGCCTGGCGGGGTTCGCCGTTGACCCAGGAGCGCAGGCCGAGGGCCTGGGGGGACGTGATCTCGTCCGGGGTGACCAGCCAGGGACCCAGCGGGTTGAACGTCTCGCAGCTCTTGCCCTTCGACCACTGGCCGCCGCTGGTCTCCAGTTGCAGGGCCCGCTCGGACACGTCGTTGGAGATCGTGTAACCCGCCACGTGGGCCAGGGCGTCGGCGGGCGAGTCGAGGTAGCGGGCCCGGCGTCCGATGACGATCGCGAGCTCGACCTCCCAGTCCGTCTTGGCGGAGCCGCGCGGCAGCAGGACGTCGTCGTCCGGTCCCACGACGCAGTGCGGTGACTTGTAGAACACGACCGGCGCCTGGGGCGGTGCGGCGCCCGATTCCGCCGCGTGCGCCGCGTAGTTCATGCCGACGCAGAGCACGACGCCGGGGCGGGCGACGGGCGGGCCGACGCGCTGCCCGGTGACGTCGACGGCCGGCAGGCCGCCCGCCTCGATCGCGTCGCGCAGCCGGTCGGGTCCGTCGCCCGCGAGGAAGGCGCCGTCGATGTCGTCGGTGAGCGCGGACAGGTCGAGGTGGCGGCCGTCGGGAAGCAGGGCGACGGGCCGTTCGGCCCCGGGTGGGCCGACACGCATGAGCTTCACGGTGATCCGTTCGGTGGTAGGGATGGTCAGCCGGCGAGCAGCCCGCCGTCGATGACCAGCTCGGTGCCGGTGATGAACGCGGCGGCGTCGGAGGCGAGGTAGAGGGCGGCGGCGGCGACCTCGGCCGGGGTGCCGAGGCGGCCCATCGGCTGCCGGGCGACGAGTTGGGCGCGGGCCTGCCCGGGGTCGTCGGCCGCGGCGAGCAGGCGGCCCACCCACGGGGAGTCGACGGTGCCGGGGCAGACGGAGTTGCAGCGCACGCCGGTGCCCGCGTACTGCACGGCGACCTGGCGGCTGTAGGCGATCACGGCGCCTTTGCTGGCGCAGTACGCGGCGCGGTCCTTCAGTCCGACGAGTCCGGCGGCGGAGGCGGTGTTGACGATGGCGCCGTCGCCCTGGGCGAGCATGTGCGGCAGGGCGAGTTTGGTGCCGAGGAACACCCCGCGGGTGTTGACCGCGAAGGTCGCGTCCCACTCCTCGACGCTGCACGCCAGGGTGTCGGTGCTGGAGGCCAGGCCCGCGTTGTTGCAGAGCACGTGCAGCGCGCCGGTCTCCGACACCGCCCGGGAGACGGCCGCGGCGAAGGAGTCGGGGTCGGTGACGTCGACGGTGAGCGGGATGCCGCCGTCGGGCACGTCGGCGGGGTCGAGGTCCGCCGCGTAGACGGTCGCCCCCTCCGCCACGAACTGGCGCGTCATCTCGCGGCCGATGCCGGAACCGGCGCCTGTGACGAGAACCGTCCGTCCGGCGAACCTGTTCACGTGGGGTTGTCCTTTCGTCGCGGTGATTCGGTGCACCTGGCTGTCATGCGCGGTCGTGCACGGTCGTGCGCGTTATTGGGCGTCGTACGACGCTGCCCCGCCCGGTCGTACGACGCTGCCGCGCGTGGTCGTACGCCCCCGCGCCCGGTCGTACGCCGCCGCGCGCGGTCATGCCGTGAAGTAGTGCGGATACTGCGCGCGCAGCCCTGGCACGCGTTCGAGCGCGCGTCTGGCGTGACGGCTGATCAGGGCGCGCCCGCCCGCGATGTCGCGGGACTCCAACGCGTCGACGATCAGCCGGTGTTCGTCGATCAGGTCACGCATCGTGGCGGTGTCGGGTTGGGCGAGCCGGCGCACTCTGTCGAGTTGCAGCTTCATCCGCTGGACGACCTGCCAGGCGCCGGGGTGGCCGCTGAGGGTGAAGATCGCACTGTGCAGGGCCTCGTCGGCCTGGAAGAACGTGTCGTAGTCGGCGGTGCGGTAGGCGTGCTCCTGCTGTTCGAGCAGGTCGCGGAGGATGCCGACGTCCAGTGCCGGATTGCCGCAGGCCGCCTCGAAGGCCGAGACCTCCAGGCTCTCGCGGACGAAGCGCGCTTCCTCGACGTCGCGTAGCCGGATCAGCCCGACCTGCGTGCCGACCTGCGGCACGACGTGGACGAGGCCGGTGTCGGCGAGCCGGGCGATGGCCTCCCGGACGGGCGTACGGCTGACGTGCAGCCGTTCCGCGATGTCCGTCTCCGACAGGGAGGAGCCGGGGGCGAGCCGCAGTCTGCGGATCGCGGAGACCAACTCGTCGTAGACGTGGTCGGAGGCGCGGTTCCGCGTGCGGTCCCGGGTGATCGGCGACAGCCCTCCGGCGGGGCCGGGGGGTGCCTGCTCCTGGATGCGTGCTGGTCGGGGAGGATTCACGTCCGAATCCTTGCATGCCAGTATTCTTGTATGCAAGTATCCCGGTCGCCTACCCGGTGTCGTCCGCGGCGGTATGTCCGCTCCCCCATCGCCCCCTCATCGCCCCCGCCAACGCCCCCCATCACCACGGCACGAAGACACGAACCGCGCTGTACAGCAGCAAACCGAGAGGTCGCCATGATCATGCGCAGGGCAAGACTCACCACCGCCGCGGTCCTCGCCGCGCTCAGCCTCGCGCTGACCGGATGCGGCGGCGGCAACGGCAGCGGCAGCGGCAGCGCCAAGGCGGACACCGGCGGCCCGGCGGACATCACTTTCTGGGGCTGGGCCGCGGGCTACGAGAAGTCCGTCGCGCTCTGGAACAAGACGCACCCCGACGTCCACGTGAAGTACGAGGCCATCACCAACGGCGGCGCCGGCGGCTACGACAAGATGCTCACCGCCGCCAAGGCGGGCAAGGCGCCCTGTCTGGCCCAGGTCGGGTACGAGACGTTCTCCAGCTTCCTCGCGGCGGGCGTGCTCCAGGACGTCAGCACGTACGTCAAGGACGGCAGGAGCGAGTTCCCCGACTGGGTGTGGGGCAACGTCGGCGTCGACGGCAAGGCGTACGGCGTACCGGTGGACACCGCGCCGATGGCGATGTTCTACCGGGCCGACCTGTTCAAGAAGGCGCACATCGCACTGCCCAGGACCTGGGACGAGTTCACGGCCGCCGCCGCCGCGGTGAAGGCCGCGGACCCGGCGTCGCGGATCATGAACCTGCCCACCGACCCCTACCTCTACGCCGGGTTCGCGTGGCAGGGCGGCGCCCCCTGGTTCGGGGTGAAGAACGACGCGTGGTCCGTGTCGTTCGACAGCGCCGCCAACCGCAAGGTCGGCGACTACTGGCAGGGCCTGTACGACAAGGGGCTGCTCGCCTCGTACCCCGCCTTCGACGCGGCGCTGTACTCCGCGTGGAGCAAGGGGACGGTCTGGGCCGAGGTCGGTCCCGTCTGGTCGGCGTCCCTGATCCGGGACAACGCCTCGGGCTCCGCGGGCAAGTGGGCCGTCGCGCCGATGCCCCGATGGGCCGGTACGGACACGGTCGGGAACTCCGGCGGATCGGCCACGGCCGTGATGAAGGACTGCTCGCACCCGAAGGAGGCGACCGAATTCGCCACCTGGATGTCGACGGACAAGGAGTCGGTGTCGAACCTCATCGCCTCCGCGGCCATCCTGCCCGCGTCCAAGTCCGGGCTCACCAACCCCGCGCTGGACGCCCCGCAGAGCTACTACGGCGGCCAGCCCGTCTACCAGTTGTTCCGCACCGAGTCGGCCAAGGTCAACTCCGGCTGGATGTGGGGGCCGATCATGTCGATCTCGGCCACGACGCTCGGTGACGGCCTCGGCAAGGTGCACACGAAGAAGGCCACGTACGAGAACGCGCTCGGCAACGCCCAGAAGGACACGCTCAAGGCGCTGAAGTCCCAGGGCTTCTCGGTCAATTAGCCGGGGCCAGGAAGAAGGGCCGCGCGGGGGCCGCGAATCCGCCGCCCCCGCCGCCGCCCTGGCCCCGCCCCTGCGCTGCCCCCGCCCCCGACTCGCCCTCGCCCTCGCCCTCGCCCTCGCCCCGACAAGTCCCCCAGCACCCACGTTCCTTCAGAGAGAAGGTGACCGTGTCCTCCGTGACGACTCAACGGCGCCGACTACGCGAGCTCCGCCGGGCCGCGCCGTTCGTCCTGCCCTTCCTCCTGCTCTTCGTCGTCGTCTACCTGATCCCCACCGCGTACTCACTGGAGCAGAGCCTGTTCTCGGTGAAGCGCTCCGGCCTCGGGCTCGGCGGCTCGAAGACCGTCTTCGCGGGCTTCGACAACTACGTCGAGGTGTTCCACGACGCGGACTTCCTCGCCTCGCTGGGACGGGTGGCGTTCATCGGCGTGATCCAGGTGCCGGTGATGCTCGGCATCGCGCTCGTACTCGCCCTTCTCCTGGACTCCGCGGCGATCAAGGGCGGCCGGTTCTTCCGGCTCGCCTACTTCGTCCCGTACGGGCTACCCGGTGTGATCGCGGGACTGGTCTGGTCGTTCCTGTACGCGCCGTCGCTGAGCCCGATCACCCGCGCGCTCGACTCGATCGGCGTCCACGCCAGCTTCGTCACCGACGCCGCGCTGCCGTTCTCGATCGCGAACATCCTCACCTGGGCGTGGACCGGCTACAACACGATCCTGCTGTACGCGGCGCTCCAGGCGATCCCCGAGGAGACCATGGAGGCCGCCGCGATGGACGGCTGCACGGGGTGGCGGGCCGCGTGGCTGATCAAGGTCCCGCAGATCCGCCCCGCCCTGCTGATGACCCTGGTCTTCTCGATCATCGGCACGTTCCAGCTCTACAACGAGCCCGCGACCATGAAGTCCGTGGCGCCGAACCTGTCCTCCACCTACACGCCGATCATGGCCACGCTGCGGTCGGTCTCCTCCAACAACTTCAACTACGCGGCCACGCAGTCGGTGGTGCTCGGTGCGCTGATCTGTGTGCTCTCCGTCGCCGTCTTCCGCGCGTCGGCCAAGAGGACCGACTGATGACCGCCACCGTGGAATCACCCGCGCCCGCCACGCCGGCTCCCCCGAAGCCGCGACCGGGGCCCAAGCGCGCCTCGGGCAGCCCGCTGACGACCGTGAACCCGGCCTCGCGGATGTTCGTGCTGGCCGTCATGGGCCTGTTCGCCCTCTACTTCCTGCTCCCGGTGTGGTGGCTGATCGTCTCCGCCACCAAGGGCAGCGGGGAGCTCTTCTCCGGCAACGGCTTCTGGTTCGGCGCGCACTTCGCCCTCTGGGACAACGTCCAGACGCTGTTCGAGGCCCAAGGCGGCATCTACTCCCGCTGGTTGCTGAACTCGCTGCTGTACGCGGTCGGCGGCGGCGTCGTCTCCACGCTGCTGGCCACGATGTGCGGCTACGCGCTGGCGAAGTTCCCCTTCCCCGGCCGTGAGGCGGTCTTCGGCACGGTGCTCGCCGCCGTCCTGCTGCCCGCCCCCGTACTCGCCGTCCCGCTGTATCTGCTCTTCAGCCACACCGGCGTGATCAACACCTTCTGGTCGGTGTTCATCCCCAGCATCGTCAGCCCCTTCGGCGTGTATCTGAGCCGGATCTACGCCGCGTCGTCGATCCCGGACGCGCTGATCGAGGCCGGACGGATCGACGGGGCGGGCGAGTTCCGCATCTTCGTGATGGGGATGCGGATCATGGCGCCCGCGATGGTGACGATCTTCCTGTTCCAGTTCGTCGCGATCTGGACGAACTTCCTGCTCCCCTCGCTCATGCTCGCCGACAGATCGCTCCAGCCCGTGACCGTGGGGCTCGTCGGCTGGCGTGAGATGCAGGGCTATCCGATCGGTTACGCGACCGTCGTCACGGGCGCGCTGCTGTCGGTCGTGCCCGTCGTCGCCATGTTCGTGTCCTTGCAGTCCTTCTGGAGCAAGGGCCTGGTCGCGGGGTCGGTCAAGTAGCCGGTCGGTTCAACGGTCGGCAAGTCAGCCAGTGCCAACGAAAGGATGATCAATGAGAGTCCTGTACGGAGCCATGGCGTCCGCGTGCGTCATCGTGCTCCTCGCGGCACCGTCCCAAGGTGCCGTCGCCGCCGACGACCCACAGGTCAACCTGCTCGCGGCGGACATGGACACCACGATGGACAGCGGCACCAGTCCGCTGACCATGTCCACCGCCTCGGGCGGGGGCAGCCAGCAGATCGTGAGCGTCGGCGGGAACAACGCGCTCGAACTGCGCGACGCCTCCCAGGGGACCAACCTCGCCAGCTACTTCTACCACCGGTTCTCCACCGGCTCGCTGGTGAGCCGCGTCAACGCCGTCTACGGGGCGCCGGTCGGCAGCCCGGCCGAGCAGTTCGTCCTGAAGTTCGACCTCAAGCGCGCCGCGGCCAGCAGCAAGCCCGTCGCCAAGGACATCTACGCGGAGATCCAGTTCGGCAACGCCGACAACGTCCTGGTGCCGCGGTTCGCCGTACCGGCCGTGAGCCTGACCGGCACCGCCGCGTACAAGAGCACGTCGGGCGCCCTGGCGACGGTCGACGACAGCGACATCCCCGAGTACCGCTTCACCGTGGTGCCCAACGGCGGGCAGCGGCTGGTGACGACCGTCGAACTCGGCTTCCAGGTACGCGTCGACACCGGCGGCACCGACGAGGCGATCGACGTCGACAACGTCGGTGTGTACGACGCCGGCGCGGTGTCCGACAGCGCGCCGCCCACCACGCCGACGTCCCTGCACGCCGGGACGGCCTCCTCGGACAGCGTCCCGCTGCTGTGGAACGCCTCGACCGACGACACCGGGGTCAGCGGCTACGACATCTACCGCGACGGCTACCTGGCCTCCTCGGTCAGCGGCTCCAGCACCTCCGCGGTCGTCACCGGCCTGATGCCGAGCACGGGTTACGACTTCGCGGTGCGCGCGAAGGACGCGTTCGGCCACGTCAGCGCGCTGAGCGCCCCCGTGCACGTCACGACCGCCACGTACGTACCCGCGGCTCCCGCCCCGTTCCCCGGCACCCAGCAGACCCGGACGCAGTGGCTGTGGGACCGGACGAAGGCCATGAAGGAGGAGGACGGCCCCATCAACGTGGCGCAGTACACCGCGCAGTTGGTGGACCACCAGAACGTGGCGGCCAACCTCGGCAAGCTGGACAAGCTCTACCAGGGCTACGACTACGAGCAGTACAAGATCATGGCGAAGATGTACACGTACCTGATGGCGGGTGACCAGTTCAGCCCCGCGATGCTCCAGGACGTGCGCGCGTACTTCGCCAAGTACGGCTACCAGAAGCTCCCGCAGACCGAGAACCTGCGGATGAGCACGTACGTCACCGGCTATCTGGTCGGGCAGTACTTCCCGGACGTGGCCGACCTCAACGGCAGCTCCGGGGCGGCGCTCAAGGCGAGCAGCAAGGCCAACATCGAGGAGATGGTCAAGGCCGGGGTGCGGCGCGGCTGGGCCGAGTACGAGAGCCCCGAGTACACGATCATGACGTATGTCGGTCTGAACGCGATCTACCAGTGGTCCGACGACCAGCAGTTGCGCTCCGAGGTCAAGATGGCCATGGACGTCATGTGGTTCGAGTGGGCGAACGACTGGGACAACGGCTACCTGATCTCGTCGGAGAGCCGCGCCAAGGGCGACCTGGCCTCCGCCAACGACCCGACCTGGCGGTCCGCGGACCACACGACGCTCGCCTGGACGTACTTCGGGGAGCACCGGGCGCAGCAGGGCGTGGGCGAGTCGGACAACACCGCGCCGTCGGCGTACCGGCCCGACCTGGAGTACGTGGGCATGCTGGCCTGGTCCGGCACGTCGTACACGCCGCCGCCGCTCGCGGTGAAGATCGGTCAGATGACCGACAAGTCGTACAGCGCGTACAAGTCGAATCTGCAGAACTCCAGCGGCAACGCGATGGACGTCTACCGCACCAGTTATGTGCGGCCCACCTGGGGACTGGCCACCGAGACGCAGTACCGCAGGGTCGACAACTGGATCGAGGACATGCCGATGGTGCTGCGCTGGCAGTCCAACGCGGCGAATCCGCTGTTCCGGATCTCGCTCGACCAGGGCACCGCGCAGATCGGGTCGTACGACCAGCCCGACAACCACCGGGTGATGCAGGACGGTCCGACGGCGCTGGGCATCTACAAGTCGTCGGGTGAGCAGACGTCGAACTACATCAACGCGATGTTCCCCGACAACGGTTCGATCGTGGAGCGCAAGCAGGTGGACGGCTGGACGGTCGTCAGCACCGGCCCGATGTACTTCGCGTTCAAGCTGGCGAAGCCCGGCACCTGGTACCACCAGACGCCCAACGACCCGTCGAACAAGGTGAAGACGACGACGCAGATCCACCCGACCGCGACGCTCGGCTACACCTACGACATCCTGCGCAGCCAGGCCGACACCAACGCGTGGGTGCTGGAGACGGCCGACGCCTCCGCGTACGCCGACCTCGACGCCTTCGCGACGGCGCTGACCACGCAGACCGGCCTGGACACCAGCCACGTGAACGACGCCACCCCGCGCGTCGTCTACCACAGCCTGGCCGGGGACGACCTCGACCTCACCTACGACAAGGCGTCCCAGGCGCCCGGCGCGACCCACCTGGTCAACGGCCAGGCGATCGGTTACGACAGCTTCAAGCTGTTCGACACGCCGTGGCTCCAGCAGGACAAGCTCGGCTCGACGTTCACCGCGACCGTCGGCGACGAGTCGGTCGCGTACGACTTCGACCAGTGGACGGTGACGCCCGGCACGCAGAGCGCGAAGCGCTGACCGCCGCGTCGCGTCGATGAGACACACGGCCGGCCGGGTCGCGGGACCCGGCCGGCCGCGGTGTGCGCGGGACCCGCTGCCCGACGGACGAATCCCGATATCCTGACGAGGAGTTTGGCCCGAAAATCTTGCGAGGGTGGAACGATCGTTGAACAGCCCCCCAGCGGAAGCGCGCGGCGGCGGCTCCCCGCTGCGTCCGGTCGTCCGCGGTCGCGCCCGCACCTCCGACCGCGTCTACGAAGAGCTGGTCTCGGCGATCAGGACGTTGCGCATCGCGCCCGGCGCCTCGCTGTCCGAGACCGACCTGTCGGCCAGGCTCCAGGTGAGCAGGACCCCGGTGCGCGAGGCCATCGCCCGCCTGGTGGACAACGGACTGGTGACCGTCATCCCCCAAGTCGGCACCACCGTGGCGAAGATCAGCCTGCGCGACGTCGAGGAAGCGCGGTTCGTCCGCGAAAGCCTGGAGATCTCCGCCTTCGCCGTCGCGTGCGCCGCTCCGGACCGCCGCCTGGGCGTATGCCGCGCCCTGCTGGCGGAACAGGTCCGCTGCGAGGCGGAACAGGACCTCGCCGGATTCTTCGACGCCGACGAGGCCCTGCACGAGCAGATCTTCGTGATCAGCGGCTACCACGGCGTCTGGACCGTCATGCAGCCGATGAAGCTCCAGCTCGACCGGCTGCGCCGCCTCAGCCTCCCCGACCCCGACACCGTCCGCGCCCTGGTCGCCGAGCACACGGCCATCGTCGACGCCCTCGAAGCCGCCGACGTCACCGGCGGCAGGCGCCTGCTCAGCGACCACGTGAGCCGCGTCCGCCGCTACGGCGTCGCCCTGCGCGAGCAGTACCCCGACTACTTCACGGACTGACTGTCGGAGCGGGAGGGCGTCCTCGTTGATGCTGTGCATCGCCCAGGGGACCGGGCAGGGGCCCTCGTGGTCCGGGTCGGGGCAGGGCACTTCGGACAGCCGGTCCATCAGCCGCTCGTGTTCGGCGGCCGTGGCGACCAGGGCGAGCCGGACGCCCCGCGCGTCATTCCGGCGTCAGGCGTCCTTCTTCTCCGGCTTCTCCGGCTTCTCCGGCACGAGGATCGCGACGCACTCCACGTGGTGGGTGACCGGGAAGAGGTCGAAGGCGCGCAGGGTGGTGGGGCGGTAGCCGGCTTCGGCGAAGTAAGAGAGGTCGCGGGCGAGGGCGGCGGGGTCGCAGGCCACGTAGGCGATGCGGCGGGCGCCGAGGGCGGCGAGCCGGCGGACGGTCTGCTTGCCCGCGCCCGCGCGCGGCGGGTCGAGGACGATGAGGTCGGCCTCGTCGATCCGCGTCTTGGGCAGGACCTGCTCGACCTTGCCGTGCTCGATGCGGACGCGGTCGAAGTCCTGGAGATTGTGCCGGGCGTCCTCGACGGCGCGCTTGCCCGACTCGATGCCGAGGACGGCGCCCTGGTCGCCGACGCGTTCGGCCAGCGCGCCCGCGAAGAGGCCGACCCCGCAGTAGAGGTCGAGCGCCATGTCGCCCTTGCGCGGCATCAGGCCCTGCATGACGGCCTCCACCAGCAGGTCGGCGGCCTTCGGGTGGACCTGCCAGAAGCCGCCGTCGCCGACGCGCCAGGTGCGGCCCGCGGCGCGCTCACGGACGAAGGGGCGGCCGTGGACGCGGTGCACGGCGTGGTCGCGTTCGCCGATCCGCTGCACCGACACCGGCTGGTCCAGCTCGACGATCGGCAGCCGCCCGCCGGGGCGCGGGGTGAGGATCACCTGACGGTCGTTCGAACCGGTGGCGGCGATGGCCTCGACGGTGGCGATCTGCGGCCACGTACGGTCCTCGACGCCGAGGTCGCTGACGCCGGGGGCGGCGATCAGGCAGTGGTCGACCACCTCGACCTCGTGGGAGCGGTGCTTGCGCAGTCCGGCGCGGCCCTCGGCGTCCACCGCGTACTGCACGCGGGTCCGCCACGCGGGCACCTCGCCCTTGGCGACCTTGTCGCCGGGGGCGGGCATCACGGTGCCGTCCCAGCCGGCCTGCTCCGGGGTGAGCCCGGCGAGCCGTTCGAGCTGTTCCGCGACGACCGTCGCCTTGAGGCGGCGCTGCGCGCCGGGCGCCGCGTGCTGCCAGTCGCACCCGCCGCAGCGGCCGGGCCCTGAGAAGGGGCACGGCGGCTCGACCCGGTCCTTGGACGCGGTCAGCACCTTCACGGCGTCGGCCCGGATGAACCGCGCGCCCTCCTCGCCCTCCGTGACCCGCGCGACGACCCGCTCGCCGGGCAGCGCGTGCCGGACGAAGAGCACCTGCCCGGCGTCGGTGCGCGCGACGCAGTGGCCGCCGTGCGCCACCTGGCCGACCTCGACCTCGTACTCCTGGCCGACCAGTGACGGTGCGGATTCGGTCTGCATGGGGGCGGTGCTCCTGAGCTTCAAGGTGGGGTGCGCGGGGACGGGCCCCGCGCGTGCCGGGGTGTCCGAGGGGACAAGCCCTCCAGTCTACGTGCCCGCGCCCGGCCGGAATCCCGGTCCCGGGGGGGGGGGGGGGGGGGGGGGGGGGGGGGGGGGGGGGGGGGGGGGGGGGGGGGGGGGGGGGGGGGGGGGGGGGGGGGGGGGGGGGGGGGGG